>CAIOJR010000180.1 GCA_903858685.1 uncultured Caulobacterales bacterium
TGCATGGGTCCAGCCGCCGTCGACCTTGGCATCGCGCCAGACCTGCACCTGATCCTGACGGGGCGCCTGAATGACATTGGCCACATCGCGCAGATAGACCGGTTGGCCCTGAATGGACGGAACCGCCACCAGCCCGACCTCGTTGGCGCCTGCCAGGATCGCGCCGCCGCTCAGATCCACCGCCTTGCCGCCATTGCGCAGGGAGCCTGCCGGAAAGCTGCGCCCGGCTTGGCGAACCGCGTCCATCATGGCGCCCACGGAGACCCCGTGCAGGGCCATGCGGGCCGGGTCCGGCTCGATCCTGATTTCCTCAGGCCGCCCGCCGGTGATGAAGGTAAGGCCCACATCATCCACCTTGGCCAGCTCGGTCTTCAGCCGGGTGGCCAGCTCATAGAGGGCCTGATCGGTCCATTGACCGGCGGCGTCGGGTCTGGGGGACAGGGTCAGGACCACGGCGGGAACATCATTGATCCCGTGAGCCACGATCAGGGGCTCAGGAATGCCCGGCGGGATCTTGTCGGCATTGGCGCGGATCTTTTCGTGGATGCGTACAATGGCCGCGTCGGGGTCGACGCCCACCTTGAAGCGGGCCGTGACCATCAGGTGGTCATCGTCCACAAAGGTATAGACGTGGTCCACCTCGGACACGCTCTTGACGATGGCTTCCAGAGGCTTGGCCGCCAGCTCCACCGCATCGGCCGCGCGAATGCCCGGGGTCTGGACCATGATGTCCACCATGGGCACGCTGATCTGCGGCTCCTCCTCCCTTGGAATCGTGGCCGTGGCCAGAAGCCCGACCGCCAGAGCCGCGATCAGAAACAGCGGTGTGAGGGGGGAGCGTAGCGCAAAGGCGGTGAGCCCGCCGGAAAGGCCCAGTTTCATCGCGGGGCTCCGACGATTGGCGCTGCAACCACATCCCCGGGGGCGAGGCCGGACAGCACCTCGACCTTGCCCGGCTCGGCGGCGGCGGCGGTCTGGACAACAACCTCGCTGGAGGCGCCGTCGCGGCGGACGATGCGCACATAGTCCACCCCGTATCGGGCGGTGACGAAGCGGCTCGGCAGCTGGATCGCCTGACGGGTTCCCACCGCAACCCGCGCTTCGATCCTGCGGCCGATCAGGCCTGCGGCTCCGGCGGGGGCGGCCAGATCAACCGTGACGATCCCGGCGGTGACGGAGGGGAAGATCTGGGTGATGGTGATGGTGGTGGAGGTCGTGGCGCCGTCGTCGGCCTTGAGCAGAACCAATGCGCCGGACTTCAGGGCGCTGGCCTGGGCTTCAGGCAGTTGCAGACGCACCACCGGCGGTCCGGCGGTGACGGTGGCGATGGACTGACCCGGCATGACCACCGAGCCTGCCGGAACCTGGGCATGCAGGACCACACCGCTGGCCGGAGCAAGGATGGCTCCTTGTCCGGCCAGGCTGAGGCTTGCCGCGCGTTGGGCCTTGGATGCGGCAAGCTGGGCGGTGGCGGCGCGGGATGCGGCCTCCACCTGTTCGAGACGGGCCTTGGCATAGACCCCGTGTTCATAGAGATCCCGGGTGCGGACGAGATCGGCCTGAGCCCGTCCGGCTTCTGCGGCGGCGGCGGCGCTCTGGGCGTCAAAGGCTGCGGTCTGCTGGCCCAGGCGCTCGTCGCGCACAAAGCCGATCACCTGCCCCTTGGCCACGCGATCCCCTTCCTTCACCAACAGGGTGGCCAGAACCCCGGGAATGCGCGCCCGGGCGTCGGCCTGGTCCCGGGTCTCATAGGTTCCCGATACCGGGCGAAGGTCGGCCACGGGCGCCATCGTCACAGTGACCCGGTCCGAAGACAGGGCCGCAGGCTTGCCCGCCCCCTCGCTCGCCGGGGGGGCGCTGCATGCGCCCAGCGCCAGGGCGCCCATGGTCATCGCGGCCAATGTAGTGCTCAAAAGCAGATGTCTGTTGGACATGACCGCGTCTCTCCCGGGTGTTTTCTTGTGCTTGAGGGGCTTCAGGCGCGCCTGTCAGGACTTGGCGGGACCGCTGATGGTGGGAAGGCCCGCCATCTTCCAGGCGTTGATGCCCCCCGCCAGATGACGGTCGATCTCCAGACCCGCCCGCTGACACAGGTCCACGGCCTTGGCCGAGCGCATGCCGGAGCCGCATTGCATGACGATCCGCCGCCCCTCGGCTGCGGGCAGGGCGGAAGGGTCGAAGCTGGACAGGGGGAAGGGCAGGGCGCCTTCGATCCGCTCGGCAGCGAACTCGTGAGGCTCGCGCACATCGATCAACACCACTTCGCCGGTCTTCAGAGCCTCATGGACGCCCTGAGGCTTCAGGTCCTTGCAACGCTTGGTTCCGAACAGTCCGGCCATGGTCAGCTCCATCCAAAAATCTTATATTGCGTATATGCGATATTGTGTATATGAAAGTCAAGTCCAGTTCTAAACTGCCTTCAAGGCAAGGCTCGACGCCTTGCCCTGGATCAACTCAGCGCTTCTGAAGGGCGCAATCAAAACAAAGAGGCGGGCGTGACAGGTGGTCGCCAGAGCAGAGCTCAAGCCACATTGAGGCCCCGGAGGAAACGATCATGGGAAGCAAGGCCAGACCTCACATAGTCATACTCGGCGCCGGTCTCGGCGGCAGTATTGCAGCCTTCGAAATCAAGGAGGCCCTGGGCGGCGAGGTGGACATCACCGTCGTGAACATGGGCAAGATCTACCACTTCGTGCCCTCCAACCCGTGGGTGGCGGTCAACTGGCGATCGCGCGAGGCGATCGAGATCGACCTGGAGCCCGTGTTCCGGAAGCGGAAGATTGCTTTCAACAGTGATGGCGCCAAGCGGGTTCACCCGGACCAGAACGCCCTGGAGCTCAATGACGGCGCCATGCTGCCCTATGACTATCTGGTCATCGCCACCGGGCCGGATCTGGCCTTTGACGAAATCGAGGGGTTGGGGCCCAACGGCTTCACCTCGTCTGTGTGCCATGTGGACCACGCGCTGGGAGCCTATGGCGCCTTCGAGGCGCTGGTGAACACTCCGCGGCCCATCGTGGTGGGCGCCGTGCAGGGCGCCTCCTGCTTCGGCCCGGCCTATGAATTCGCCATGATCCTCGATACCGAACTTCGCCGCCGCAAGGTGCGCGACCGCATTCCCATGACCTTTGTCACTTCCGAGCCCTATGTGGGCCATCTCGGGCTGGACGGGGTAGGCGACACCAAGGGCTTGCTGGAAAGCGAAATGCGCCAGCGCCACATCAAGTGGATCACCAACGCCAAGGTGACCAAGGTCGAGCCGTCCATGATGCATGTGGACGAGCTTGGCGAGGATGGCGCGCTGAAGGCGCAGCATGACCTGCCCTTCGGCTTTTCCATGATGCTGCCCGCCTTCCGGGGCGTGCCGGCGGTGTTCGGCATAGAAGGGCTGACCAATCCGCGCGGCTTCATCCTGGTGGACGAGCATCAGCGAAATCCGAAGTTCCAGAACATCTTCGCCCTTGGAGTCTGCGTGGCCATCGCCCCGACCGGCAAGACCCCCGTGCCTGTGGGCGTGCCGAAAACCGGCTTCATGATCGAAAGCATGGTCACGGCCATCACCGCCAACCTCAAGGAAGTCCTTGGGGGAGCACAGCCCTCTCACCGGGCCAGCTGGAACGCCATCTGCCTGGCCGACTTTGGCGATGGCGGCGTGTGCTTCATCGCCCAGCCCCAGATTCCCCCCCGCAATGTCAACTGGTCGGCCAGCGGCGGCTGGGTGCATCTGGCCAAGATCGGCTTTGAAAAATACTTCCTGAGCAAGATCAAGCAGGGGGTGTCCGAACCCTTCTACGAGAAGATGGCCCTCGATCTCATCGGCGTCCACAAGCTGAAATAGCCCCCAAAAATCGGAGAACTGAAATGTCCATCGACCGTATGGTTTTTGTCTTTGCGGGCTTTGTCGTTCTTCTCGGCATAGCTCTGGCCCATTTCGTCCACCCCTGGTGGATCGCGCTCACAGCCTTTGCCGGTTTGAACATGATCCAGGCCGCGTTCACGGGCTTTTGCCCTGCCGCCATGGTCTTCAAGGCCCTGGGCGCCAAGCAAGGCGCAGCGTTCAAATGAGACTGTCAGTGCTGATCACCTCGGCGGCCGCTCTGGCTCTGGCGGCCCCGGCGGGGGCCTGGGCGACGTCGCTGGATGAGGCGATCGCACTGGCTCTCAGATCCAATCCGGACATGGCCACCGCCAGCGCCGATGTGGACATGGCCTCGGCCCGGGTGAAGGAAGCCCAGGGGGCGGCCCTGCCTCAGGTTACTCTGTCCGGCACCGCCGGCACGGGCCGGGCGGATCTTGGCGGCTTCTTCGGCTTCGGCAAGTCGGACATTGATCCGCGCGCCGCCCAGATCGAGGTTCGCCAGCCCCTGTTCACCGGCGGCGCTCTCATGGCCGGCATTGATCAGGCGAAGCAGGGCCGCGACGCATCGCTTCGCCTGTCCCAAAGCGCTCGCGCCGGACTGACCACCCGGGTCGCGCAAGCCTATGGCGGGGTGCTGTCCGCTGCGTCCACCCATGACATGGTCCAGACCTATCTGACGGCGACGGAGGAGGTGTCCCGTCAGGCCGAGCTGCGGTTCAAGGCCGGAGAAATCCCGCGCTCCGAACTGGCCCAGGCCCAGGCGCGACTTGCTGACGGCCGGGCGCAACTGGTCCGCGCCCGGGCCTGGCTGGCCGAGGCCCGGGCGCAGTATCATTCGGTTGTGGGGCAGGAGCCCGACCAATTGGAGCCCTTGCCCCGCCCGCAGGTTTCCGAGCTGGATCTCGACGCCGCCATGGCTGCGGCCGAGCATGGCAATCCCGACCTTGCCGCAGCTCAGGCGGCGGTGCGCGCAGCCCGGGACGGGGTGCGGATGGCTGAGGCTGAGCATCTGCCCACCTTGGCCCTGACCGCCAGCGCCTCCACCATGCGCGACCAGTTCTTCCCGGGCTACCGCTCTGATGGAACCGTGGTCGGGGTGCAGGGGCGCTGGACCCTGTTTGCAGGGGGAGCCATCAATGGCCGCATCGCCGAGGCGCGGGCGGGACTTCGCAAGGCGCAGGCCAATCAGTCTCGGGCGGAATCCGCCATTCGCCAGGGCGTGGTGACGGCGTGGAACGAGGTCCGGGCCGCTCATGAGGCGGAGCTTGCCAGCGCTGACCAGCTCAAGGCCGCATCCGCCGCTCTGGACAGTCTGCGTAACGAGGTCCGGGTCGGGCAGAAGACGACGCTGGATCTGTTGAACGCCCAGCGCGACGAGCTGGAGGCCCGGGCTCAACAGGAGCGGGCCAAGGTCGCCTCCGTCGTGGCGGGCTATCGGCTGAAGGCCGTTCTGGGCGACGCGTCCTGAAAGATGACAGGCTTGATCCTGACACTGCTTAGCGGTGCCTTGGTTGGTTCCCTGCTTGCGCTGTTCGGTGGCGGCGGCTCTGTGTTGGCCACGCCGCTTCTGCTCTATGTTGTCGGTGTCAAAGATCCACATATTGCGGTGGGCATCTCGGCGCTGGCGGTTTCGGTCAATGCAGCTATCAATCTTACCGGTCACGCGAGGGCCGGACGGGTGAAATGGCCTTGCGCCATCCTGTTCGCATTGGCGGGCCTCGCCGGGTCCATAGCGGGCTCGTCTGTGGCCAAGGTCATGGATGGACAGCGGCTGCTGTTGTTCTTCGCCATCGCGATGGCGGCTATCGCAATTTCGATGTTGGTTCCCAAGAGATCCGAAGGTGATCCGGGCGTTGCCATAACCTGGCCCTTGGCATTGGGCCTTGCGCCTGCAGGGCTGGTGATTGGCGGCGTAGCGGGCTTTTTCGGAATCGGGGGCGGCTTTCTTATAGTCCCGGGACTGATGATGGCGACCGGAATGACCCTAGCGAACGCGTCTGCGTCATCATTGATGGCAGTTGCGATCTTTGGTGGCGCAACAGCATCAAATTATGCGGCGTCAGGATTGGTTGATTTCAAGGTTGCAGGGCTGTTTATCGCTGGTGGAATGGTGGGTAGCTTCATTGGGATGCGTGGAGCGCGGCGTCTTCAGGCCAATGCACCGCTGGCCCGCCAGATATTTGCTGGGCTCATCATACTGGTTGCGATCTATGTGGCGTACCGCTCAGTGACTTTACAGTAGAAACACCTCGTGGCCCTGATTGGGATCTATCAATGATTTGTATGGCGTTCGCGATGATAGAAGATACAACCTTTCCTAAGCCGGGACTGACTGGATAGTGTCTCTGAACTACTTCACCGGGCGAACCTAGACCGTTGTGTGGAACAACTGCCCCACACCTGCTGTACCGACCATGGCCATAGCGCCTGCGATCAGTCCGGCCACGCCAGCCACCAGAACCGCCTTGCGGTCGCCTGACGCGGCGGCCACCCCGATCACCAGACTGGCGGTGGAGACAATTTCGTCATTGGGCCCCAGAACAGCGGCGCGCAGCCAGCCGGTCCGTTCCACCAGATGCCGCTCTCGGTGTGAATTCTGGGCGCTCATCTTATTTTTCTGTCCGAGGGCGAATGGGTGAATTGAACTGCAATCTAGACCCATGAACTGCTGCACCTTGACTATGTAGCCCTGAGTTCAGTGCGGGGCGGCGGAAATGCGGCTGCCTTCGATCGCGCGTCCCACCGGTTCGCCATCGTGCTCTGCCCAATCTGCTCCAAGGTTCGTCCGTCCTTGTCGAGCTACTTCGACCGCACGCCTTTCGACCCAATATTGAGCTGGAAGCTGCATTGCGAGCGAGACTCCCCGCAATGCTAGCCCGTTAGCGCCTCATCTATTTCAGCCTCATTCCTTGGGCGGATTCGCCTGAAACTCATGCCAAAGGCCGTTGACGATGCCAAAGCCGACGGCGAGGCCAAGGCCCAGTATCCAGGTGAAGTACCACATGGCGTGTGCTCCTGATCCGGCTCAGTAGAGGTCCGGGTTGGTCTTGAGTTCAGCTTCGGACGTGCGCCCCCACAGCACCTTGTAGACCCAGGCCGTATAGCCCAGCACCAGGGGCAGGAAGATCACGGTGGCGATCAACATGATGAACAGGGTCATGTGGCTGCTGGAGGCGTTCCACACGGTGAGGCTTGACCGGGCGTCGATGGAGCTGGGCAGGATATAGGGGAACATGGACAGCCCCACCGAAGATATGATCCCGAAGATCGCCGCAGAGGAGCCGCCAAAGGCGATGGCTTCCCGGGCGGATAGAAGGCCGATCAGCGCCAGACCCATGCCCGCAAATCCGATGATCGGGGCCAGGGCCATCCAGGGGTAAAGGCGGAAGTTCGCCAGCCAGCCGCCTGCGGCCTGAGCCGTCAGGCTATGGGTGGGGTTGGAGGCGCCGTCCGTGGCGACTGCGCCCACCATGTGAAAGCCGATCTGGGTCATGGCCAGGAAGCCGAAGCCCACGGCGAACAGGGCGATACCTGCAACAGCCGCCGCTGCGCCCATGCGCCGGGCCCGGTCGCGCACCACGCCTTTTTCCGCCTTCATGGTCAGCCAGGCGGCTCCATGCATCACCAGCATGGCCACGGACATCAGCCCGCAGACGAGGCTGAAGGGGGTGAAGAGACCGAAGAAGGTCCCCTCATAGGTGGAGCGAAGATCGCTATCCAGGCGGAAGGGCACTCCAGTGAGCACATTGCCGATGGCGACGCCAAAGACCAGGGTCGGGGCGAAGCCGCCGACGAACAGGGCCCAGTCCCAGCCGTTTCGCCACGCAGCCGAGGGCCGCTTGGACCTGTATTTGAAGCCCACCGGCCTCAGGATCAGAGACGCCAATACGGCCAGCATGGCCAGATAGAAGCCGGAGAAGCTGACGGCGTAGACAAAGGGCCATGCGGCGAAAATAGCGCCTCCGCCCAGGATGAACCACACCTGGTTGCCCTCCCAGGTCGCGCCAATGGTGTTGATGACCATCCGCCGTTCGCCATCAGTTCTGGCCACAAAGGGAAGCAGGCTGGCCACGCCCAGATCAAAGCCGTCTGCGATGGCGAAGCCGATCAGCAGTACGCCCAGAAGGCCCCACCAGATGACGCGAAGCGTGGTGTAGTCGAGGGGGATATGCATGGTCAGGGCTTCCCTTATTCCGCAGCTGCGACAGCGCCGATGGGCGCCTTGGGATCGGGTTCCAGCATGGCGCCGGGGCCGTGCTTGATGGTGCGAAGGATCAGTCCCACCTCGATCACCGCCAGGGTTCCGTAGAGCGCCGTAAAGCCGATGATGCTGGCCCAGAGCATGGGAACCGTCAGACTGGAGGCGCCCAGGAACGTGGGCAGAACGCCGTCCACCGCCCAGGGCTGACGACCGATCTCGGCCAGCACCCAGCCGCCTTCGATGGCGATCCAGGGGGCGGGGATCATCAGAACCGCCAGCCTCAGGAACCACTTGATGTCATAGCGGCGCAAGGAGGCGAAGATGAAGGCCAGGCCAAAGAAGCCGATCATGGCGAAGCCGAGCCCGGCCATGATGCGGAA
>CAIOJR010000181.1 GCA_903858685.1 uncultured Caulobacterales bacterium
GGGTCGATATAGGCCGTCTTCAGGTCCGGCTTCAGCAGCATGTCGGACTCGTTGATGGCCTTCCATCCGGCGATGGATGATCCGTCGAACATCGTGCCTTCGCTCAGGAAGTCATCATCGACCAGATCGATGTCGAAGGTGACATGCTGCATCTTGCCGCGAATGTCGGTGAAGCGGACGTCAACGTACTTGACCTCCTTGTCTTTGATTTCCTGGAGAATTTCCGCTGGCGTCATGGGTCTGTTCCTGGTCTGAAGGTCTTGGGTCCGTAGTCTTCGTCTTCGATGACGGCGATTTGGCGCTAACGCCGGGAGCGCCGCCGCTCCCTGTTCCAGATGTCCTGTCCCCGGGGCCTAGAGGGCCGTCTGGCCGCGCTCGCCGGTCCGGATGCGAACCACTTCCGTAAGATCGGACACAAAAATCTTTCCATCGCCGATGCGTCCGGTGCGGGCGGCGTTGGTGATGGCGTCGATGGCCCCGTCAAGCTGATCATTGGTCACAGCGACCTCGATCTTGATCTTCGGCAGGAAGTCCACGACGTATTCTGCACCTCGGTAAAGCTCGGTATGCCCCTTCTGGCGGCCATATCCCTTGACCTCCTGAACGGTCATGCCCTGGACGCCCAGCTCCTGAAGCGCTTCCTTCACCTCGTCCAGTTTGAAGGGTTTGATGACGGCTTCGATCTTCTTCATGGCGCAGGCGTTTTTCGCTTTTTTAACGGGGCGCCCGCGCAGGTCAGCGAGCCGGTCGAGTGGGAGCATTTTGAGGCGTGCGCCTCAACCCCTGCCATAGTTCAAGGCAATAACGCCTGATTAGGCGCCTAAAAATTGATCTTTAGCGCCAATAAAATAGGCGCCCGTGGCCTCGACGTTTAGACCCTTTGTTCCGTCCGTCACAGCCTTTAAGCTGCGCTTCGAACGATATTTTGCGAGGCCCGGCCCATGCCGTTTGTCCACATGATCCGCCATGGCAAGCCCCGCAGCGGTTGGGGCGACGCCGGCGCCGAGCCTGATCCCGGTCTGGATGAAGAGGGCTGGGCCCAGGCGCGGGCGGCGGCCGATTCGCTGCTGGCCCTGCCGGTCGGTTTGCGGCCCACCGGCGTGGCGACCTCGCCCCTTCAGAGGTGCCGTGACACGGCCGAGCCTTTGGCGCAGCGTCTGGGTCTGACCCCGCTGGTCGAGCCGGCGGTTGCGGAAATCCCGACGCCTGCGGCCTTGACGGCCGCGCAGCGTCCGGGCTGGCTGAAGGCGGCCTTTGAAGGGCGCTGGGCCGATATTCCCGGCGATCTGGACTATGGGCGGTGGGCGCAGGATGTGGCCGCCGCCGCGGCGCTTCATCCAGGTGTCGCAATCTTCAGTCATTTCGTTGCGATCAATGCAGCGGTGTCGGTGGCGTGCAATGATGCGCGCGTTCGCCAGTTCGAGCCCGGTCACGCCTCCATCACCACTTTCGAGATTGTCGAGGGGCGGCTGGTTCTGGTGGAGGCCGGCAAGACGGCGCAAACCCGCATATTGTGAGGTCCGGCATGGATCAGGCGATCCTTACCGTCAGCGAAATGACAAAGGCCGACCAGGCCGCGATTGCGGCGGGCGCTCCGGGGCGCGTGCTGATGCAGCGGGCGGGGGAGGCGGTGTTTCAGGCGATCCTTGCGCGCTGGTCCGCGCGGCCTGTGGTGGTGCTGTGCGGCCCCGGGAATAATGGCGGCGACGGCTATGTCGTGGCGCAACGGCTGCTGGAGGCGGGCTGGCCCGTGAAGGTCGCCGCCATGGTGGAGGCGGCGCGCCTGAAGGGCGATGCGGCGCTGGCGGCGGCGGACTGGACGGGCCAGACCGTGGCCCTGACGCGCGGCGCGCTGCGCGGCGCTGAACTGATCGTCGACGCCATTTTTGGCGCGGGACTGTCACGGGCGCCGGACGCCGGGGTGCGCGACGTCCTGCGCGGGGCGGAGGCGACCGCGCCGATCGTGGCGGTCGACCTGCCCTCCGGCCTCGCGGGCGACACCGGCCAGCCGATGACCATGGCGCCGAAGGCGGCCCTGACCGTCACATTCCACCGCAAGAAGCCCGCCCACGTGCTGGAGCCGGGCCATAGCCTGTGCGGCGAGGTGGTGGTGGCCGATATCGGCCTGGCGGCGCCTGCGCCGCGCGATATCCGGCTGACCGAGAACGGGACCTGGCTTTGGCTCTCGCGCTATCCCTGGCCGAAGATCGACGCCCACAAGGGCGACCGGGGACGATTGATCGTGGTGTCGGGGCCTGCCCACACGACGGGGGCGGCGCGACTGGCGGCGCGGGCGGGCCTTCGCATCGGGGCGGGACTTGTGACGGTCGCGACCCCGCCGGAATCGCTCAGCGTCAACGCCGCCCATCTGACCGCGATCATGCTGCAACCCTTCCTGAATGAGGAGGAGCTGCAAGCCATGGCGGAAAAGGTCGATGCGGTGGTGATCGGCCCGGCCGCCGGCGTTACCGAAGAGACGCGGCTCAATGTTCTGGCCTGCTGCCGCACGGGCGCGGCCATGATTGTCGACGCCGACGCCCTGACGATCTTTCGCGATGAGCCGGACGAACTGTTTTCCGCGCTTGACCGCGATGATGTGCTGACCCCGCATCCGGGCGAGTTTGAACGACTGTTTCCAGGACTTCTGGCGCGTTCGGCCTGCCGGGTGGTTGCGGCCCGGGTGGCGGCGGAAATGGCGGGCTGCGTGGTGGTCCTTAAAGGATCGGACACGGTGATCGCCGGGCCGGACGGTCGGGCCAGCATCAACACCAATGGCGCGCCGTGGCTGGCGACCGCCGGGTCCGGCGATGTGCTGTCCGGACTGATTTCAGGTCTGATCGCCCAGGGCATGGACAGCTTTGAGGCCGCCTGCGCCGGTGTGTGGATCCATGCTGAATCGGGGCGCGATTTTGGGCCGGGACTGATTTCAGAAGACCTGCCCGAACTTGTCCCGGCCTTGCTCCGCAAGCTGGACGCGGCGCGGGGGGCGGCCTAGAGCGCGAATATGGCGATGCGGACATTCGCCACGTCGTGCAAAGACCAAATTTGCTGATAAGAAGATCTGGCGTTTTGACAGTCGCCGGAATCGACCATGTTTTCGCCACTCTCCATCGGCATTCGCCTGTCCATATTTGGCGTTCTGCTCACGGCGGCCCTGTTTGTGCATTATCGCGGCAAGGTGCGGCTGAGATTCCTGCGCCAGCTGACCGATCATTCGACCTTCACCGCGCCCTATAACGCTTTGGTCTATCTGTTTTCCGGCGTGCCGAACAAACCAATGCTGGACGTGAAGGTCTTCCCCGAACTGGAAGTTCTGGCCAGCCAGTGGGAGATGATCCGCGACGAGGGGCTGGCCCTGATGGGCGAGGGGCGCATCGCCGCAGCCACCGGCCATAATGATGTGGGCTTTCATACCTTCTTCAAGCGCGGCTGGAAGCGGTTTTACCTGAAATGGTATCACCACCCGATCCCGTCTGCGGCCGCCTACTGCCCCAAAACGACGGCGCTTCTGGAAAGCGTGCCCACCGTTCATGGCGCCATGTTCACCATGCTGCCTGCGGGCGGACGCATCGGCCAGCACCGCGACCCGTTTGCGGGCTCCATCCGCTATCATCTGGGGCTGCGGACGCCCAATGACGACAAGTGCTGGATCGAGGTCGACGGAAATCGGTCGAGCTGGCGCGATGGCGCGGGCTTTGTGTTTGACGAGACCTATGTCCATGAAGCGCTGAACGGCGCCGATACGGACCGTCTGATCCTGTTTTGCGACGTGGAGCGCCCGGTCAAATGGCCCCTGCGCCGGCTCAATCGCTGGATGATCCATCATGTCATGGGCGCGACCGGCGCGCCGAACGAAGAGGGTGAGCAGGTCGGCGCCATCAATCGCTTCTTCGAGCGGATTCACGGTGTGATGGACAGCGGCAAGAAGCTGAAGGCCCGGAACCGCCAGCTCTATTATGCGTTGAAGTACACCATCATGATTGGCGTGCTGGTGCTGATCATCATCTGACCGCACGATGACGCACCGACAGGCTCACCCCGGCGCTGGCCGTGATGAGCCTGTCGGGCGACTGTCCCGCGTCAGCGCTGGCCCTTCCAGACCACGCCGCTTTTCATGACAAAGCTGACCTTTTCCAGCGCCTTGACGTCCTTGATGGGATCGGCGTCGACCGCAATCAGATCCGCATAGAAGCCCGGCGCGATCCGCCCGACCTTGTCGCCAAGGCCCAACAGGTCGGCGTCTGCAATGGTGGCGGCCTGGATGGCCTGCATCGGGGTCATGCCATAGCGCACCATGACGGCGAACTGCTTGGCGTTGTCGCCGTGGGGATAGACCCCGGCATCGGTGCCGAACGCCATCTTGGCGCCTGCCTTGAAGGCCTTTTCGAAATTTTCCCGCTGGAGTTTTCCGATGGAGCGCTCCTTGTCCATCGAGGCGGGCTCGATCCCCATCTTCTCGCCTTCGGCCAGGATGAAGTCGTCATTATAGATATCCATGGACAGATAGGTTCCATGGGCCTTGGCCAGCTTGATGCCTTCATCGTCGATCAGGCTGGCATGTTCGATGGAGTCTGCGCCCGCGATGATGGCCCCCTTGATGCCCGCCGCGCCGTGGGCGTGCACGGCGACCTTGCGGCCCCACATATGGGCCTCGTCGACAATGGCGTTCATTTCATCCTGGGTCAGTTGCTGGCCGCCCACCGAGTCGCCGTGGCTGAGCACCCCGCCGGTGGACATGAATTTGATCAGATCAGCGCCGTATTTTGCGTTCTGCCGAACCTTGGACCTCAGCGCCCAGGGGCCGTCTGCGGCGCCTTCGCTGCTGCGGTGATACTCAAAGGGCAGGAGGTTTTCGTCCGCATGTCCGCCCGTGGCGCCAAGCGCGGGACCGGACACCAACATGCGCGGCCCCTCGATCTCGCCTTCATTGATCGCATCGCGCAGCGCCACATCGGAAAAGCCGCCCGCGCCGACATTGCGCACCGTGGTGAAGCCCGCCTCCAGCGTGCGCCGGGCATTGGCCACGCCGTTGATCGCCTCGCGCGATGTGGTCACGGCCAGTCCGTTATAGCCTTCTTCGGATGGATTGGACGTCAGATGCACATGGGAGTCTATCAGGCCAGGCAGGACCGTGTCGGCGCCCAGATCGATTCGGTGCGCGCCAGACGGGATGGAGACCTGTCCCTGGGCGCCCACGGCCGTGATCTTGTCGCCGGTGATCAGGATGATCTGATTGTCGAGCACCTTGCCGGAAGCGGTGTCCACCAGATGACCGGCATGGATCGCCGTCACCGCATCGGGCTGGGCCATGGCGGGCGCCGCCGTCGTCAGCGCGACACAGATGGCTGCGCTTGCCAGAAGGCTCGATCTCATTCCTTGCTCCCTAAGTCCTTTTATCTTGGCCAAACAGAATGTCTTGAACCGGGGCGACTGTCTCGGGATTTCAACTGTCAGGTCCCAGACAGGGGCAATTTGCCTGTGAGTTGCGCATTGCAGCCCTTGACCTTGACCCCGAAACCGCGCTTTAAGGCGCCCTCCGACGCGGCATGGCGTTTTCGCCCGCCGTCCGGACCGGATTTCGGCCCGTTCGATATCCATGCCGCCTTAGCTCAGTGGTAGAGCGCATCCTTGGTAAGGCTGAGGTCGACAGTTCAATCCTGTCAGGCGGCACCATCTTTTCCCCTTGCTGGACAAGGGGTCCGGCCCCAATCGCATCCCACTTTGTCAGGCGTCAGGCCGGAACTTCCCGCGAACATCGACGCGGAACTGGCAAACTTTTGACAAACTCCGATCACGCTATGTTCCACAGTTTGCCGATGGACTCGGCCAGGTGGTTCGTGTTGATGTGGGCATAGCGAAATACCATGTCGGGGCTCTTCCAGCCGCCGAGCTCCATCAGCTGCCGAAAATCTCTGTTCGCGGCGTAATGCCAGGTCGTCCAGGTGCGGCGCCAGTTTTCTCCCGTGAAATCGCAGCTTGAGGCTGAGGCGCGCTGCGCATAGCCTGTGGGTCTGATCGGGTTTTGAAGTTGGGGGACGACGATGGCGATGGTGTACTGCCGCGGATGCGGCAAGGAGATTCACGAAACGGCGCCGACCTGTCCCAATTGCGGGGCGCCGCAAGTGACGCCGGACGATGCGCCGGGCGGAACGACGAAGCGCATCCTGCCGGCTTTCCTGCTCTGCTTTTTTCTCGGCTGGGCCGGCGCGCATCGGTTCTATGTGGGCAAGATCGGCACCGGCATCCTCCAACTTGTCACATTTGGCGGGCTGGGGATCTGGGCCCTGATCGATTTCATCATGATCATCGTCGGCGCGTTCCGCGACAAGCATGGCGTCAAGCTCACCCAGTGGACCTGACGGGCGGCCGCGCGTCCGGTTCGGCGTGACCCGGACAGGGTCTAGCGCCCGGACCTGACGGGTTCGCAGAACCAGCAGCTTTCGCCCCAGCCAGAGTCGTCGCTGGCCAGCGCGCCCATGTCCGGCGCGGCCCCGATGGGCATGCCCGGCGGGGTCTCCAGCCCGCGTTTTGCGTCCTGAGCGGCGATCATGGCCAGTCCGTCCCGCGCCGGGTTGAGGATCAGGTCGGCATAGTAGCGGGCCTGGGCCAGATCCGCGGGCGCCCCGGTCGTGCGAGCGGCCAGGCTCTGTCCCAGATGGGTGAGCGATGCGCGGATTGCGGCGGCCGCCGTGGGGTTGAGGGCCGGGTCCTGCACGGCGCTGGCCAGTCGAATAATGATGCGCGCCTCAAGCCGACGGCGCAGTTCGGCCTCGTGCGGGCCAGCGCCCGGCGCCGCGCGATCCGCCGCAGCGGCTATGGCGTCGCTCAGTTCGGTGATCTGAAGCTGGGTCGATTTCCGTCCACCCTGGTCGGCCACGCGGTTCAGTCGTTCCGCATCCAGAAGATCACCGAGCGTGATGTCGATCGCCGCATCGGCGGCGGTTCCAAGGTCGAAGCCCGGCGCGTGGGCATGGCCGAACACCTCTGTGTCAAACGCCTTGTCGCGCGGGCCGTCGCGGCCCTGAGACAGCAGATTCAGGAGGTGCTCGGGCAGGTCCAGCACGGCCGGATCAAGGGTGGCCAGGAGGGCGGCGAGCGCGCGGCGTTGATCGTCGGGCGCCACGACGGTCGAGGTCTCATGCTCATCGCCGCGCGCGGCGTAGGTGAAGTCGATCCCGCCGACCAGCTTGGCGGCGGCGTCCACCTGATAGCGGTGGAACAGATAGATCGGCACAAGCACGCGGCGAAGGTCTGATATGGGCGCGCCCTGGGGAATGTTGCGGGCGCCAAAGTCGCTCAGGGCGATCCTGCGCACCGCCAGGACGTGCGCCAGTCCCGCCACCGGGTCCGGGCCGTCGTCCCACAGGGAGCCGTGCGGCTGGGCGGAGCCGGTCGGTCGGCTGTCCTCATCGCTGACATAGCGCAGGCCGTGGGCGTAGCCGTCGCGCACCATGGCGTTGAGCTGGCGCCGGCCCGCCTCGCCCGCCGCGACGGGGCTGTAGAGCCACTTCACCGCGAACCGGTCCCAGGCGCCGACGCCCACCTGATAGGCGTCGGAGAAGTCCAGCCGGCCATTGACGATCTTCACGCGCGGCGGCGGGTAGTCCATGACCGAGGCGCGGTCGTCGAAGGTGGAGCCCGCAAAATTGTGCGCGATGCCCAGGGCGTGGCCAGTCTCGTGCACGGCCAGCTGGCGCAGGCGGGCGAGGGAGACCTGCACCGGATCGTCAACCCCGCCCTTGCCGGTCTTGTCGGCGCCTTCGAGTCCCTCAAAGATCATCCGGTCCTGACGCACGCGCAGGGAGCCGAGCAGGACCGATCCCTTGATGATCTCGCCCGTCCGCGGGTCGATGATATTGGCGCCGTAGGACCAGCCGCGCGTCTGGCGGTGCACCCAGTTGATCACATTATAACGCACGTCGAGCGGGCTGACGCCTTCGGGCAAAAGCTCGACCTTGAAGGCGTCGACCAGGCCGGCGGCGTCAAAGGCCTGGGCCCACCAGCCAGCGCCCTCGATCAGGGCGGTGCGGACGGGCTCCGGCGCGGCGCGATCCACATAGAACACGATAGGCTTTTTGACGGTGGAGCGCGCCGCCTCCGGATGAGTCTTTTCCAGACGGAAGCGGTGGGCCAGCCGCACGACAGTGGACTGGGTCAGCGGCGTGCCATAGTCGGCCACAAGCTCGCTGAAACCGCCCGTTCGCTGGTCGGCCTCGCGCGGGATGAAACCGGGGTCCGGCAGCTTGACCAGGGTGTGATGCTCCACCGCCGTGACGGCGCGGGCGTCAGGCGCAATGCCGCGCATTTCAGAGCCGGGCTCGTCGCTGACAAAGGTCTCGTGAGCGTCGAATTCCAGGTTTTCCGGGAAGACCTGCACACCCTCGACATCGGCATAGCTGAGATCGGCGGACAGGCGAAAGGCGCCCTGATGCGACTGTTTCAGCGCCTCGATCACGCCAAAGGCGTCGCGGGTCAGGAAGCTGGAAATATCGACCAGCAGAGCGCCGTCCGGGCCTTCCGCCACGATCTCGCCGGACCAGATGGTCGAGGGCGGAAAGGACTCCTTCACCGCCTTGACCTCTTCCGGCTGTCCATCTCCGGCGCGGAAGTGGTTGTTCTGAAGTTCGGCCATGATGCGGCGGCCATGCCGGTGGAAGTCCACGATCTGGCTGCGGCCGGGCGCGGCGCGGTCAATGCCGACGGGGGTGGAGCCAAGGCCCGAACGGATGTCCACCTGATAGATGAACTGGCCGCAGTCGCCGTCCTTGTCAGGCGTCAGGGCCAGCAGCACCCGACCTCCGCGACGGTCCAGATAGACCGGCAGCAGGCCCTTGAGCGGTTGCAGGTCCTTGACAGCATCGGCGAAGCTGATCGCAGGCGCGGCGGCCGCCACGCCGCACGGCCCGATCAGAAGGGCGGCCGTGGCCAGCAACAGGTTGCGAAAACGCGCGCGCCGTAACGCCATCACTCAGTCTCCTCAAAGCTCGCAACGCGCGAAGCTGACATTGAGAGCGTGCGCGTCGGGCTTTGTCCATCGCAAAGCGCAGGCCGAGGCGGCGTCCATCCGCCGTTCAATGGCGATGCCTCATTGGCGCCTGAAACAGATGCGGTATTTAAGGCGTTGAAAATGCAATTTTAGTGCGGCCAGCATCATCTTTACTCGTTCTCTTCAGTAAATGTCGCACGATCAACTTCGAAATTCAGCCAATCCAGCCTGGTTGGCGCATGGCTAACGAAATAGCTACACATCAAGGTCTAGAAATCAGGGGGCGCCGACTGGGTGTGCCGGGAGCTTGCTGTGTTCGAAAATCTGTCCGTGACCAAGAAAATGGCCGTCGGGTTCGGCGCTGTGATCGCCGCCTGCGGTCTGGCCAGCCTCGTCGTCCTGCTCAATTTCGCCGCCATCGACCAGGCGACTCGCGCCAACGCCCGCAGCCGGAGCGGCGTTGAGGCCATAGATCTGGCTCAGTCATCCCTGGTCGAGCAACTCAGCGCAGTGCGCGGCTATCTGATCAAGCCCTCTGACGAGTTCATCCAGCGGATCAAGACATCCGGAAACGCTTATTCAGGCGCCCTGGCGGTCGTGAGGGAGACGGTCAGCGACGGCGATATGCGTAAGGAGGTCGATGAGCTGGACGTGGACGCCAGCGCCTTTCAGTCTGAAGCACAGGCCCTGATCGACAAGGCGTCCAACGCCGGGACCCTGGAGGCGGCGCGCGCCGAAGCCATGAGCGTCGCCCGGCTGACCAAGGTCCGGGCTGTCATCCAGACCATCCGCGCCGCTGAGACCGCGCGGCTGGACACGACGAGCGCGGTGTTGAGCCGCGCCATCGCCACCGCCTATGTCGCCTTTTTCATCGGCGGCCTCGGCGCGCTGGTCATCGCGCTTGGCTTTGCATGGCTGTTGTCGCGCACCGTCGCGACGCCGATCCGCAAGATGACGGGCGTGATGGACCGTCTGGTCAGCGGGGATAATTCGGTGAGCGTGGAGGGCGCAGGCCGCACCGACGAGATCGGGCGCATGGCCAAGGCCGTCCTGTCCTTCCGTGACGCCGCCATCGCCAAGGCGGCCATGGAACGCGAGGTGGAGGCCCAGCGCACCGCCGTGGATGAGGAGCGCCACAGCCGCGAAGCCCAAGGCGCCGTCGTGGCCAGGGATCAAAGTCAGGTCGTCGACAATCTGGCTGATGCGCTGGAGCGTTTGGCCGATGGTGATCTGATGGTTCAGATCAGGCAGCCTTTCGCTAGCGAATACGACCGGTTGCGGACGAATTTCAATACTGCGGTTCAACGGCTTCAGGATGTCATGCAGACGGTGGTCGCCACCACGCAATCGATTCTGACGGGCTCTGGCCAGATGTCGGTCGCCGCCGACGATCTGTCGCGCCGCACCGAACAGCAGGCGGCCACCCTGGAGGAGACGGCTGCAGCCCTGGATCAGATTACGGCTCTGGTCGCAAACACCTCCTCCAGCGTCGACCGGGCGCATGGCGCGGTCGTTGAAGCGTCGAAGGAGGCGGCCCAGTCGCATGAGGTGGTGTCAGGCGCGGTGCGCTCCATGGACGCCATCGCCCGCTCCTCCGGAGAGATCGGCAAGATCATCGGCGTGATCGACGAGATCGCCTTCCAGACCAACCTGCTGGCGCTGAACGCCGGTGTCGAGGCGGCGCGTGCCGGCGAGGCGGGACGCGGCTTTGCGGTGGTGGCGCAAGAGGTGCGGGCGCTGGCCCAGCGCTCCGCCGACGCCGCCAAGGAGATCAAGGCCCTGATCGCCTCGTCCGGCGATCAGGTGCGCGACGGCGTGGAGCTGGTCGGCCGCACGGGCGTGGCCCTTGATGCGATCATCAGCCGCGTCGTGGAGGTGGATGAGTTGATGAAGGAAATCCATCTTTCCGCCCGCGAGCAGGCGGTGGGCCTTGACGAGGTCAATCGCGCCGTCAACCAGATGGATCAGGTGGTGCAGCAGAACGCGGCCATGGTGGAGCAATCGACCGCCGCCACCCACTCGCTGAAAACCGAAACAGAAGACCTGACGCGCCTGATCTCGCGCTTTCGCGTCGGAACGACGGTGGCCAAGGTCAGCGCGCCACGCTTTTCATCGGCGCCTGCGACACCGGCGGCCATGACCAGCGCGCCGCTGCGCCGGGTCGCGGGCGGCGACACAGCCAGCGACCATAATGCCGAATGGCAGGAGTTCTGACGCCGCGACGCCCCATGCGCCGGCGGACGTCAGGGCAGGGCGGGTTTGCCGTCCTGACGATAGACCGCGCCGCCCTTCATCACGAAACTGACCTTCGAGAACAGGGCGGGCGTGGCCAGAGGGTCGCCCTCCAC
>CAIOJR010000182.1 GCA_903858685.1 uncultured Caulobacterales bacterium
ATGGTCCGTGAGACCATCGCCAGTACGCCGCCGTCTGCGTTTCTCTTTCCAATCTACAATGTCAAAGACCAAACCGAACCACGTCGGCCCCGCCAGTTAACGCCAGGCGGCGGCGAGGAGGGCGGTTTTTAGTCGCCCGCCGATGTTGTGTCAACCCGTTTTTCTAAAACCCGGCTGATTGTTTTGTTCCCGTTTCCAGGTGGAGCATGAACCGAGGTTATTGCTCCCAAAACGTCCCCGGCTGATCGTCCGAACCCGGTCATTTCCGGCCCGGTCGCGCTGGGGAGGGGCGTAAATAGCGCCCTCAGAATCAAAGTCAACAGCTTCCGCCCAATCCCCCGAATCTTTTCGAAACAAGCGCCATGGGCTGGACGCATGTGCGCCCGGCGCTCTGCCCGAAACTAACCGGCCGCCCCTCGCAGTTTTCCCGCTACGGGGTGCGAACTCGATAGTCCGCCGTCGACGACAATGGCCTGTCCGTCGACATAGGATGAATCATCGCTAGCGAGAAACAGGGCCGCCCCAGCGATCTCTTCTGGGACGCCGCCACGTTGCAGGGGATTGATCTGCCCAATCCGGCCTTCCACGCCGCGCTCGCGGGCGCGATCAAAGATCGGCTTGGTCATGCCGGTCTCGATCAGACCTGGACAGATGGCGTTGACGCGAACGCCGGTGCCCGTAAGCTGTTGGGCGCAGGTCTGGACGAGATTGATCACGCCCGCCTTGGAGGCGCTATAGGGAATGCCGCCCGCGCCGGACCGCAGGCCAGCAACCGAGGCGGTGCAGATGATGGACCCCTTGCCCTGCGCCGCCATGACCTTGGCCGCATGCTTGATCGCAAGAAAGGGACCGATCAGATTGATGCGCAGCAGATCCGTCCAGTCAGCAGCGGTCATGTCAAATAGGGGCGTATAACCGCCGCTAACGCCGGCATTGGCGTAACATATGTCGAGCCGCCCATAATCAGACACCGCGCGCGCAACCGCTGCAGAGATATCTGCCTCCAGACCGGCGTCGCCGGTCAGTCCAGTGGCCACGCCCCCGGCGTCCCTGATCATCTGGACCGTTTCATGAACGGCTTCCGTGCGATCAAACGCCACAAGCTTGGCGCCTTCAGCGGCGAACAGGCGCGCGCTGGCCCGGCCTATGCCGCTGCCGGCGCCTGTCACCAGCGCCACCCTGTCTTGAAGTCGTCCCATCGGTTTCCTCTTGCACATCTTGCGAAGCGGTCAGCGCCGCCCGATTGATCTCATAAAAGCAGGGCGAGGGAGAAAGGCCAGCGACTTCTTCACGCCAATTCGCCCGCAGTCCGAATTGATCGGGACCGGCCCCGCGAAACCTGCTAGGCGCCGCATCACCACACCATGCGAGAACGGGCCCAATCATGTCGATCAGCTTCTACGAGATTTCCATACCGGTTCTGGTTCACCAGTTGACGGCCCTGTCGAATATGCTGGGCAAGGCTGCTGAATCCGCCGCAGCGCGCAATTTTGATGGCGCTGTGCTGGTCAATGATCGGCTGGCGCCGGACATGTTCCCCTTATCCAAACAGGTGCAGATTGCTTGCGACATCGGCAAGCGCGGCGTCGCCAGGTTGGCCGATGTCGCCGCGCCAGGCTTTGACGATGTCGAAACGACCCTTGAACAGCTTCAGGAACGCATATCGAGGACCCTCGCCTTCATTGAAAGCATCGCCCCGGCCGCATTGGAGGGCGACCCCGGACGGGAATTACAGATCCCGCTGGGCGCGGAGATCCGCACCTTCACCGCGCTGGGTTACCTGACAGGCTTCATCCTGCCCAATGTCTATTTCCATGCCAGCACCGCCTATGCGATCCTTCGTCAGAATGGCGTGCCGCTGGGGAAGCGTGATTTTCTAGGCGCATAGGGCGTCAGCAACTGGACTTGCGCGGCGTTTCGTCTTTCTTGTGATCATCGATGCTGACCTAGCCGCCGCCCGAGTTCCGTGACGCCCCCTGACCAGACCCATGCCCTAAACGCCCCTGTCGCAACGGGGTCTCGACGTCGCGAGATTCGAACCGCTGTGCTGGACCGGATCGGCTCCGGCGAATGGCCGCCCCTGCACAGGATACCCTCTGAGCACAAGCTGATGGCGACCTTTGGGGTCAGCCGGATGACAGTGCACACTGCCCTGAGCGAACTGGCCCGAGATGGGGTGCTGACGCGGGTCAAGGGGCTGGGCACCTTTGTGGCCCCGCCCCGATCTCATATGACCATTGTGCGCGTCTCTGACCCGGCGGAGGATATCCGCCAGCGAGGCGCCCAGTACGCTTGCGACGTCGTGGTGGCCATGAAGCGGCGGGGCTCTGCGGCGGAACTGGCCAGCTTCAACCTGCCGGACGGCTCGGCCCTTTTCCATCTGGTGGCTGTCCATCGGGAGAACGGCGCGCCAGTGGCGCTGGAAGACCGACTGGTCAATCCGGCAGCAGCGCCCGATTTCCTTGAGCAGGACTTCACGTCCACGACGGCTTTCGCTTTTCTCATGGCCCTGTCGCCCTATCCGGAAGGGCGCCATGTGATCCGGGCGGTTGAGGCGACCGAGCGCCTGCGCACGCTGCTGGCCCTTCAGCCAGGAGAGCCCTGTCTGGAGATCGAACGGACCACCTGGACCCCGGACCGGGTCGTCACCGTCGTGCGACTGTTTCACCCGGCCATGCGGTTTGAACTGGTCGGCGCCATAGAGCCGCGCTGACACCGCCTCAACTGAGCCAGTCCTCTCCCGCCCCCGCCTCCCCGGCCAGAACCATGGCGGACGCTGCGGCGAGATCGGGAGCAAAGAACCGGTCGCGGTCCCAAAAGGCGACCGACCGCCGCACGCGGGCGTGCACCGCCTCGATCCGGTCCGAACTGCGCAGCGGCCGATGGAAGTCAAGTCCCTGGACAGCGGCCAGCAACTCCAGCGCCACAATGGTTCCGGCGTTGCGCGACATCTCCCCAAGGCGTCGCGCGCCCCAGGTCGCCATGCTGACATGGTCTTCCTGATTGGCGCTGGTGGGGATGGTGTCGATGCTGGCCGGGTGGGCGAGACCCTTGTTCTCCGAAGCCAAGGCCGCAGCCGTCACCTGGGCGATCATGAAACCGGAGTTCACGCCGCCCTGTTCCACCAGAAAGGCGGGCAGGCCCCCATTGTGATTGGGGTCCACCAGCATGGCCATGCGCCGCTCTGACAGATTGCCGATCTCGGCCAGGGCCATGGCGAGTTGGTCTGCGGCGAAGGCGACGGGCTCTGCATGAAAATTGCCGCCGGAAAGGATGTCCCCCTCGGCGGGGAAAACGAGCGGATTGTCCGTGACGGCGTTGGCTTCGATCACTAGGGTCTGCGCCGCCTGGCGCATGATGTCGAGGCACGCCCCCATGACCTGAGGCTGGCACCTCAGGCAATAGGGGTCCTGCACGCGTGTGCAGTCGCGATGGCTGTGGCGGATGGCGCTGCCCGACAGGACAGCGCGCAGCGCCTCAGCCGTGGCCGACTGACCCCTGTGGCCGCGCACCGCGTGAATCCGCGGATCAAACGGCGCATCGGAACCGCGCGCCGCATCGACCGAAATGGCGCCCGCCATGATCGCGGCGTCAAAGACCCGCTCGGTCTCGAACAGGCCTGACAGGGCCAATGCGGTGGAGACCTGCGTCCCGTTCAGAAGGGCCAGCCCCTCCTTTGCGTCCAGGACCACCGGTTCAAGCCCGGCGCTGGACAAGGCCTGCGCCGCCGGCATGATCCGTCCCTTGAAGTGGGCGTCGCCATGTCCGATCAGCGTGCAGCTCATATGGGCCAGGGGCGCCAGGTCGCCGGAAGCGCCGACGCTGCCCTTGGCTGGAATGCAGGGCAGAACATCATGCTCCAGAAGGGCGATCAGGGCCTCGATCACCGATGCGCGAATACCGGAATGCCCCCGCGCAAGACTGTTGATCTTCAGGGTCAGGATCAAGCGAACGGTGGGCGCGTCCAGAAGCGGACCTGTGCCCACCGCATGGCTCAATACCAGGTTGGTCTGCAACTGACGCAGCTCGGCCGGAGCGATCCGTTCCCGGGCCAGCAGGCCAAAGCCCGTATTCACGCCATAGACGGCGGCGGACCCCGCCGCCGCACGCGCCACCAGCTCTGCTGCGCGCTCGACCTGCTCCCGCACGCCAGGCGCGAGACGGATGGAGACCTGGCTCTGCCGATAGAGCCTGCGCAGGTCCGAAAGGCTCAGACCGCCGGGTTCGAGGATCAAGGGGTCAGACATGCTTTGGCGCCTCGGAAAGAAAAGTGTCGATCATGGCGCGCAGGACCGGTCGGATCGCGGCCTGTTTATCGGCGTCAATCCTGCGCTGGTCAGGGCCTAAATAGGCGGACTGGGCCAGTTCAAGCTGCAAGGCGAAGACCCGGTTCGCCGGATCGCCATAATGTCGGGTGATATAGCCCCCCTTGAAACGCCCATCGCGCACCCGGCTATAGGCAGCGTCTCGCGGTATGGCCTCAAGAACGGCCTCGGCCACCGCCGTCGGACAGGCGGCCCCGCTGAACGAACCCAGATTGATGTCAGGCAAGCGTCCGTCGAACAACCGGGGGGCAATGGGGGCAATCGAATGGCAGTCCCAAACCAGACAATAGCCGTGCCGGGCCCGGATGCGCGCGATCTGGGCGCCCAGTTGCGCATGATAAGGACGCCAATAGCGGGCCACGCGCGCGGCGACGTCTTCTGCACCCGGCGCCCGGCCCTCCTTGTATATGAGGTCTCCGTCAAAGGTCTCGGCGGGTGCAAGACCACTGCCGAACTGGCCGGGATAGAGCGGGCTGTTGTCTGGCGGACGGTTCAGATCGACCACATAACGCGACCAGGCCGCGGTAAGGACGGTGGCGCCCAGCTCCCCGGCGAAATCATATAGTCGGTCGATCTGGTGATCGGCGTCGGGCTGATCCAAAGCCGCCTGCGTCATGCGCGCCGCCATGTCTGGCGGGAGTTGGCGACCGGGGTGAGGCGCCGACAGGATCAACGGCCCGTCTCGCGGCGCCAGATGATAGTCGGGCGTCGTCATCGCACGGACGCCCGGTTCAGCATGGGCAGGTCCAGCTGATGGCTTCGGGCGCAGTCGACGGCGATTTCATAACCGGCGTCGGCGTGGCGCAGCACGCCGATCGCCGGGTCGTTCCACAATACACGCTCCAACCGTCGATCCGCCTCTGGCGTGCCGTCAGCCACGATCACCATGCCCGCATGTTGAGAAAAGCCCATGCCGACCCCGCCGCCATGATGCAGGGACACCCAGCTCGCCCCGCCTGAGGTGGACAGAAGGGCGTTCAGCAGGGGCCAGTCGGACACGGCGTCCGACCCGTCCTTCATGGCTTCGGTCTCACGATTGGGGCTGGCCACAGAGCCGGTGTCCAGATGGTCGCGCCCGATCACGATTGGAGCGGAGACCTCCCCATTGCGAACCATTTCATTGAAGGCCAACCCGATGCGGTGTCGGTCGCCCAGACCCAGCCAGCAGATTCGCGACGGCAGGCCCTGAAACGCGATCCGCGCCTGCGCCATGTCCAGCCACCTTTGCAGATGTGCGTCATGAGGCATGAGTTCGCGGACCTTCTGATCGGTCTTGCGAATGTCTTCCGGATCGCCCGACAGCGCCACCCAGCGGAACGGCCCCTTGCCCTGGCAAAACAAAGGTCGGACATAGGCCGGGACAAAGCCCGGAAAATCGAAAGCGTTCTTGACGCCCTCCTCCAGGGCGACCTGCCGGATATTATTGCCATAATCGACCGTGGGCACGCCCATATGGTGGAAGTCGAGCATGGCGCGAACCTGGACCGCCATGGACTTGCGCGCCGCTACGGCCACAGACGCCGGGTCGCTTTGCCTCTGTTCATCCCACTGCGCCACAGTCCAGCCTTGAGGCAGATAACCATTGACCGGATCATGGGCCGAGGTCTGATCCGTCACCAGATCAGGCTTGACGCCACGGCGCACCAATTCAGCGAAGACGTCGGCTGCATTGGCCAGAAGACCGACGGAGACGGGGCTGTTTGTCGCCCTCGCCTCGTCAATCCAGCCCAGGGCTTCATCAAGACTTTCGGTGGAACGGTCGAGATAACGGGTGTCGATACGCTTTTGCATCGAGGACGGACGGCACTCGATCGCAAGACAGGAGGCGCCGGCCATGGTGGCCGCCAGCGGCTGAGCCCCACCCATGCCGCCCAGACCGCCGGTCAGGATCCAGCGTCCTTGCCAGGAGCCATTATAATGCTGTTTGGCGGCCTCGACGAAGGTCTCATAGGTGCCCTGAACAATGCCCTGACTGCCGATATAGATCCATGATCCGGCGGTCATCTGGCCGTACATCATCAGACCAAGACGATCGAGGTGGTTGAAATGCTCCCACGTCGCCCAGTGGGGGACGAGATTGGAATTGGCGATCAGCACCCGGGGCGCATCCGCATGGGTGCGAAAGACGCCTACTGGCTTGCCCGACTGGATCAGCAGGGTCTCGTCTTCGGCCAATCTTTGCAGCGTGGCGACAATCGCGTCGAACGAGGCCCAGTCACGCGCCGCCCGGCCAATTCCACCATAGACAACCAGTTCGTCCGGCTTTTCAGCAACCTCTGGATCCAGATTGTTCATCAGCATCCGCATGGCGGCTTCAGCGACCCAGGTGCGGGCCGTACGCACTGAACCGCGTGGACTGCGCACGACCCGGCTATTCATCAGCCGATCTGTCGTCGAGGGGGTCGGGCTCGAGGGTGTCGGGGTCATGGGCGAGCGCTCCTGCAGGAAAACTGGCGTCAGACTATGTCGCCTGACTTGTCTAGGCAACTAACTTGCTGAGGGTCTGTGCATATCTTTTTGCGATCGCCGCCTCGTGTGGATGGCGACCATCGCGCACGGCCGCCACGCCGCCGGATATGACGGTGCGGATCGGATTGCCCTGATGGCAGAAGACAAGGGCGTCCAGGATGAGGTCGCCGCTACGGCCGGCCAGCGTCGGATGGTTCGCGTCCAGAGCCAGAATATCCGCCCGGGCGCCCAGCTGCAGCCCGCCCTTCGACTCGCCCAGAGCCCGGGCGCCGCCCTCCACCGCCCGCAGCCACAGATCGGCGCCGCGATGGCCTGCACGACCTTCAGCAAAACGTCTGCGTTGCTGAATGCGCCAGCCATAGTCGAGCCAGCGCAGTTCCTCCGGCGCATTCAGGCTGACATGGCTATCCGTGCCGATCCCAAATCGCCCGCCATGAGCCTCCAGACCCGGCAGGTCGAACAGACCGTCGCCCAGATTGCCTTCGGTGGAAGGGCAAAGCCCCGCGACCGCGCCGCTCAGGCTGACCCGTTTCGTCTCTTCCGGCGTCATGTGGGTCGCGTGGATCAGGCACCAGCGGTCGTCCACCGGCGCCAGATCGAACAGTCGCTCCACAGGCCGACGCCCCGTCTGCGCCAGGCACGCCTCCACCTCGCCGATCTGCTCGGCCACATGGATGTGAACCGGGCCGGACGGCGACAGGGCAAGGGCTTCGACAACCGCAGATTCAGGCGCTGCGCGCAGGCTGTGCAGAGAAAGTCCCGTGCGGACGCCATCCTTTTCCAGGGCTGAGCGGATGTCGGCCACGTCCTGCGGGGCGCAATCGAAACGCATCTGGCGCGGCTTGAGCGCGGCGCCGTCAAATCCGGATGTCAGATAGACCACCGGCAGCACCAGAAGACCCAGACCCGCCGTCTGGGCGCCGCGGACAATGGCCCGCGCCGTAGCCGCCTTGTCCGAATACCAGTCGCCTGAGGGGTCGCGATGCACATAATGGAACTCGGCCACAGACCCATAACCGCCCTTGAGCATCTCCACATAGGTCTGGGCGGCGATCGCCTCGATGTCGTCAGGATCGAGGCGCTGCAAAAAGGCGTACATCCGTTCACGCCAGCTCCAGAAATCATCTCGGCCGCCATCGGAAAATTCAGCCAGGCCGGCCATGGCGCGCTGAAAGGCATGACTATGGACATTGGCGAGCGCCGGGACCGCCACGCCGGAAATGACCTCTGCGCCGTCCCTATCTGCATGGGTCTCAATCTTGGCGATCAGACCGTGCGAATCAGCCTCGATCCGCACCCCCTGCGCCCAGCCGGTCGGCAGGCGGGCGCTGTGAAACCAGAACGCAGCCATGATCACCTCCTCATATGTCTAGACAAGTCTGCTCCATTCCGGCCATTCTGCCAAGGCGCCTGGAGCGGCAACCTTTTGGAGCAAGACATCATGCAAAGCCGCAACGGCCTGCGCATCTGGCGCGACGGACGGATCGCCACCCTCGACGCCCGCCAGCCTGGCCTGGGCCTCATTGAGCGCGGCGCCGTTGTTGCGCAGGACCGGACCATCCTGTGGGTCGGCGAAGCCGCGGATCTGCCCGCCAGCCTTGTCGCCCGGGCCGATGACATGACCGACCTGGGCGGACGCCTCGTCACGCCTGGCCTGATCGATTGCCACACCCACCTGGTGTTCGGCGCAGACCGCGCCGTGGAATGGGGAATGAGGCTCAAGGGCGCGTCCTATGAAGCCATCGCCCAGGCCGGGGGCGGGATCGTGTCAACCGTCGCCGCCACCCGCGCCGCGAGCGAGGCGAAGTTGACGGCCCTCGCCCTGCCCCGACTGGACAGCCTGCTGGCGGATGGCGTGACCACCGTAGAGATCAAGTCCGGCTACGGGCTGAATCTGGCGGACGAGCTGAAAATGCTCCGTGTCGCCCGGTCCCTGGCGCATCATCGAAGCGTGCGGGTCCGCACGACCCTTCTCGCCGCCCACACCCTGCCGCCGGAACTCAAATCAAATCGTGCGCGCTACATCCAGTCCATCGTGGATGAGATCATACCCGCCGCCGCTGAAGTCGGACCGGACGGCCCCCTGGCGGACGCCGTGGACGCCTTTTGCGAAACTATCGCCTTCACACCCGATGAGACCCGACAGGTGTTCACCGCCGCCCGCGCCCACGGCCTGCCGGTCAAGCTGCACGCTGATCAACTGGGCGATTCCGGCGGGGCCGCTCTTGCCGCCGCGTTCAACGCCCTGTCCGCCGACCATCTGGAACACGCCAGCGAAGAAGGGCTTGGCGCAATGGCGGCGGCCGGAACCGTGGCCGTACTCTTGCCCGGGGCCTATTATGTTCTGAGAGAGACCGTAAGGCCGCCGATCGATGCGATGCGCCGCGCAGGTGTCGCCATGGCCGTCGCCTCGGATTGCAATCCCGGCACCTCTCCGGTCGCCAGCCTGCGCATGGCCTTGCACCTGGCGTGCACCCTGTTCGACCTCACCCCGACCGAGGCCCTGATCGGCGCAACCCGCCAGGCTGCGAGGGCGCTCGGCCTACAGGCCCAGCTTGGCCAGATCCGCCAGGACTTCATCTGCGACCTCGCCATCTGGGACGCCGAGCAACCGGAAGCGTTGATCTATTGGCTGGGACGACATCCCGCCTGTGGGCGCGTGGTCGGGGGCGAGCCAGCCAAATAGCGCCGCGACCAGACGGGTTCCGCAAGTCCGCCATCTGCACTTGCCAGATCGACAGAAGCTGGCGAACACTAGGCCCGCGCGCCCAGCAGAGGCGTCAGGGCAGGAACAGGTTGGACATCATGGACCGCAGAGCGTTCACCGTAACCAGCATCGCCGCCCTTGGGGCCGCCGCCAGCGTGCCGGAAAGCGCAGGCGCCGCCACGCGCAATCGCCGCTCCGCCCATGCGAAGGGCGGGTTTCCAAAAGGCTTTCAGTGGGGCGTGGCGACAGCAGCACACCAGATCGAGGGCAATAACGTCAATTCGGACTTCTGGCTGCTGGAGCACCTGAAGGGCTCGCCCTTCGCCGAGCCTTCAGGCGATGCTTGCGACAGCTATCATCGGTTCGCGGAAGACATCGCCATTGTGGCCAGGCTGGGTCTGTCCACTTACCGCTTCTCGGTGGAATGGGCGCGGATCGAGCCAGAACCGGGCCAGTTTTCGCACGCCGAACTCGACTATTATCGCCGGGTCGCCGAAACCTGCCGCAGACACGGGATCAAACCGCTGGCGACGTTTCATCACTTCACCTCGCCCCGCTGGCTGGCGGCCATGGGCGGCTGGGGCGAGGCCTCGGCGCCCGACCGATTCGGCGTCTATGCCGACAAGGTGACCCGCGCCCTGGGCGATCTTCTGGACGGGGTCTGCACCATCAACGAGCCCAATGGACCTGTGGAGGCCTGGGCGCTGCGCGGCGACAAGCCCGTCCCGGGCGAGGGACTGATCTCTATGCTGGCGGCCAAGGCCGTCGGTTCGACGACATTCGCCACCTTTGGACTGGGCGACGCTATCAAGGCGCGCGACGGGATGATCGCCGGGCACAAATCGGCGCGCGCTGCGATCAAGGCCGCTCATGGCGGTCTGCCCGTCGGCATAACACTGGCCCTGACGGAACTGACGGCGGGTCCCGGCGGCGACGCGCTTTACCGGCATGTCTTCGAGGAGGCGCGCAAACCCTTCTATGACGCCGTCAAGGGAGACGATTTCGTGGGCGTACAAAGCTATACGCGCACGCGCGTCGGACCGAACGGTCCCCTGCCGCCGACGGAACGCGTGCTGCCCATGCGCTATGAGTACTGGCCCCAGGCCCTGGCCGCCTGCGTGCGTGAAGCCTCTCGCGAAACCGGATGCCCCATACTGGTCACTGAAAACGGCATCGGGACGGAAGACGACGCTGAACGCATTCGCTACACCGATGAGGCTCTGAAGGGGCTTCTGGGCTGCATCCGGGACGGAATTGACGTGAGAGGCTATATTCACTGGAGCCTGATGGACAATTTCGAATGGCTGGAAGGCTATCGGCCCAAGTTCGGCATTGTGTCAGTGGACCGCAAAACCTTCCGCCGCACGCCCAAGCCCAGCGCCCTTCACCTGGGCGATCTGGCCCGCACCAATGGCGCAGCGATCAGCTAGATCGCCGCAAACAGAAACCCACTCAGAGTGCGCGCCGAAAAAGACGCCAAAAAAGGGGTAGGAAAAGTAACGACCTCAGGCTATTTACACGCCCCGGGCCGCCTTAGCTCAGCCGGTAGAGCACCGCATTCGTAATGCGGGGGTCGCGTGTTCGAGTCACGCAGGCGGCACCA
>CAIOJR010000183.1 GCA_903858685.1 uncultured Caulobacterales bacterium
CGGCCCGGGCGAGAATGCGGGCGTGGTGGACATTGGCGATGGTCAGGCCTGCATCTTCAAGATGGAGAGCCACAACCACCCCTCCGATATCGAACCCTATCAGGGCGCAGCGACCGGCGTCGGCGGCATCATGCGCGATGTCTTCACCATGGGGGCGCGGCCTGTGGCTCTGTTGAACGCCCTGCGCTTTGGCGATCCCGGTCACGCCAAGACCCGACGCCTGGTGGCGGGCGTGGTGTCCGGCATTGGCGGTTACGGTAATTGCGTGGGCGTGCCCACCGTGGCGGGCGAGACCAATTTCCATTCCGGTTATGACGGCAATATCCTGGTCAACGCCATGTGCGTGGGCCTGGCCGACGCCGACAAGATCTTCTATTCCGCCGCCCCGGAGCCTGGTCTGCCGGTCGTCTATTTCGGTTCCAAGACCGGCCGTGACGGCATTCATGGCGCGACCATGGCGTCTGCCGAGTTCGATGACGCCAGCGACGAAAAACGCCCGACAGTCCAGGTTGGCGATCCCTTCGCAGAAAAGTTGCTGATCGAGGCCACGCTGGAACTGATGGGCAAGGGCGCAGTCGCAGCCATTCAGGACATGGGCGCCGCAGGCCTGACCTCGTCGTCTGTCGAGATGGCCGGCAAGGGCGGACTTGGCATCGAACTGGACCTGGACGCCGTGCCGCAGCGCGAGACCGGCATGAGCGCCTATGAGATGATGCTGTCGGAGAGTCAGGAGCGGATGCTGGCCATCCTCAAGCCGGGCCGCGAGCAGGACGCCTATGACGTCTTCAACAAATGGGGTCTGGACGCCGCCGTGATCGGCTGGACCACCACGACGGGCCATATTGTGCTCAAGCACAAGGGCGAAATTGTCTGTGACCTGCCGCTGGCGCCCCTGTCGGACGATGCGCCGCTCTATGACCGTCCGTGGGTGCAGCCCGCGCTGCAACCGGTCCTGAACATCGCCGACATCCCCGCCCCTGCCGACTGGAACGCCGCCCTGATCCGGATCATGAGTTGTCCGGACATGGCCTCCAAGCGCTGGCTGTGGGAGCAGTATGATCGCCACGTCATGGCCGACACCCTGGCCGACTCCGCCACAGGCGCTGATGCAGGCATCGTGCGGGTGCATGACACGAAAAAGGCGCTGGCCGTCACTTCGGACTGCACGCCGCGCTACGTCGAGGCCGATCCCTATGAGGGCGGCAAGCAGGTGGTGGCCGAGGCCTATCGCAACCTGACCGCAGTGGGCGCCGACCCGATCGCCATCACCGACAATCTGAACTTCGGCAATCCGGAACGTCCGGAGATCATGGGCCAGATCGTGCGCGCCATTGACGGCATGGCCGAGGCCTGTCGCGTGCTGGACTTCCCCGTGGTGAGCGGCAATGTCTCGCTCTATAACGAGACCAACGGTCGCGCCATCCCGCCTACGCCCACGGTCGGCGCAGTCGGCCTTTTGGCTGATTCAAGCCATCGCGCAGGCTTTTGCGGCCTTCGCCCCGGCCATGTGCTAATCCTGATCGGCGAGACCAGGGGCGAGCTTGGCGCGTCAATCTATCTGCGCGAGCTATTTGGCCGCGAGGAGGGCGCCCCGCCGCCGGTGGACCTGAATGCGGAAAAGAACCACGCCCGGGCGGTGCGGCATCTGATCCAGACCGATCAGGTCACCATCGTCCATGACCTGTCCGATGGCGGGCTCGCCTGCGCCGCCGCAGACATGGCCCTGGCGTCTTCAGTGGGCTTGAGCCTGTCCAATCCGACAGACGTCGCCGATCACGGCTTCTATTTCGGCGAGGATCAGGCCCGCTATCTTCTGGCCGTGAACCCCGATCAGCTCGACTGGCTGGACGATGTGCTGGGCAAGGCGGGCGTTCCCTATGACGTCGTTGGCGAGGCCGGCGGTTGCGAGATCGCCCTGCGCGGCAAGGCGGGCGAACTGGCCGCCGTGGATCTGGACGATCTGCGCAAGGCGCATGAGGGCTGGATGCCCGATTTCATGGGTGGAGTGGACTGAACCGCCCGGCCCTTCGCCCCGCTCACGCCTTTTTGGGCCAGCCGAACTGAATGATCAGGGCCGCTACGCCCAGCGACAGGGTGCAGAAAACGCCGCCCTCGGGCCCGGCTGCCCCCCCCGCCAGCCAGTCAGGACCAAGAAGCGTGGTCGTCGTCAGGGCGCCGCTCATCACCATGCCGCTGTCCGGCACGCCAAAGAGGTAACTCTGCGCAAAGTCCCAGGCGGCGTGAAAGCCGAGCGCAAACCAAAGCGCGCCTGTGCGATAGCGGCTCCAGGCCAGGACGAGGCCGACCAGAAACACATTGGCGAGGCCGATCACGGATTCCCCCGGATTGCCTGCATGCATCAGGCAGAACAGCAGGCTCGTCCCGACCGCGCCAACCCAAAAACCGCCAGCACGGGCGAAGGCGGTGAGCAGGACCGAGCGCATCATGCCCTCCTCGACCAGCGCCACTAGACTGAACAGAAGCGCGAACCCGACCAGATCGCCAAGGCCTTGTGCGCCTCGCAAGCTCACGGGTTCAATGCGAGCCCATCCAGTAACCACAAGCAACACCATGATCGCTGCCAGAAGCAGACATCCCAACGCCAATCCGACGCCCAAGGCCCGCCTCCAACCCCGGAGCCGATAGCCAAGGCCGGCCGCATCCAGCTTCAGCCGTGCGCCAAAGACGCCACCCATGAACATGACGACGCCCCAGGTCAAACCCTCGGTCACATTCAAGTCCGCAATGGACTGAGGCGGATGCATGAGACTGAAGCCCATGGCCTGAGAGGCGATTATCTCTCCGACGGCGCTCAGCCCCATGGTGCATAGCAGAAAGGCCAGACCCCAGCCCAGGGCGGCCCATCGCGCGTGGACGCCGATGGCGCGGTCCAGCGGGTCCGATGGGTGAGCGGTGTTTTCAATCTTCGGCAGCGCTAAGGATGCAGCATTCGACATCTGGTCTTTCTCCCGCGCATGACGCAGAAGCCTTTCAGGCGGATTTGAGGACGTCAACCGCCCGTGACTGTCCAGAACTCCTTAACCGCCTTTCTTATCAGCACGCCAATAACTTCCATTCAAAGTCATCAATAGAACAAAACGGATCTGGGAGGATCAGGAATGGGAGCGTTTGAATCGCGTGAGCGAGCGTTCGAAGCACACTTCGCCTATCAGGAAGAACTGGCCTTCTCCACCGCCGCCTATCGCAACCGGCTGTTGGCCCTTTGGGCGGGAGAACGTATGGGCCTGAGCGGCGGGGCGCTTGAGGCGTACGCCAAAATCGTCGTGCAATCGAGCCTGTCGCCGCGCGAAGCGCTCAATCCTGTGGCCCGCATCATGCGCGACCTGATGGCCAAGGGCGTACCGGCCGATCCGGAAGAGATGCAGATGCGCCTTTCAGACTGCATGGCCCAGGCGGCGCTTCGCGCCGCCTGACCGGCCATCAGGCGACGGCCTGGCCTTGCGACACGGGATGTAGCTGGGCCAGAGCCTGATCCAGCACTGCGAGCCCCGCCCCAGGCTTGACGGCGTCGACCGTCATGACGCGTCGCCATGCGCGCGCACCGGGTCGACCATGGAACAGACCCAGCATATGGCGGCTCATCGCGGCGAAAGGCGTCCCCTTCGCCAGTTGGGCCGCCATATAGGGCCGGTAGGCGTCGATCGCGGTCTCTGGGGTGACAAGGTCGCCCTCGCCAAACAGGCGCTGGTCGACAGCGCCGAGCAGACCGGGATCATGATAGGCCGCCCGGCCCAGCATCAGTCCGTCCAGATCGCCAAGCTCGGCCAACCCCTGATCCAGACTGCTCACCCCGCCGTTCAGAGCAATGGTCAGATGCGGACGCGCCGCCTTCAAACGACGCACCAGATCATAGTCCAGCGGCGGCACGTCGCGATTTTCTTTCGGACTGAGCCCCTTCAGCCAGGCCTTTCGGGCATGGACGATGAAGATCGTCACCCCTGCCGAGGCGCAGGCGTCAACCAGCCGAAACAGGCTCTCCTCCGGGTCCTGATCATCCACTCCGATTCGACATTTGACAGTGACCGGCACACGCACGGCGGCGCCCATGGCCGCCATGCATTCGGCGACCAGTTCCGGCTCGCGCATCAGACAGGCCCCGAAGCGGCCCGACTGCACCCGGTCGGACGGGCAGCCGACGTTCAGATTGATCTCGTCATAACCGTAATCGGCGCCAATCCGCGCAGCGCGAGCCAGAGCCTCGGGCTCCGAACCGCCCAGTTGCAGGGCCACGGGATGCTCCAGGTCGTCAAAGCCCAGCAGCCGGTCGCGGTCTCCATGCAGCACGGCGGGCGCGGTGACCATCTCGGTATAGAGCAGCGCCCGACGCGAAAAGGCGCGGTGGAAGGCGCGGCAGTGCCGGTCCGTCCAGTCCATCATGGGGGCAACGCTGAAGCGATGCGACAGGGGCGCGCGTGGGGTCATGGGCGCGCCGTCTAGCACAGTCGCGCCCCGGACTTAAGCCCGCCCCTGACCCCAGACCCGGTGAACAGCCTCAGTGCACGGCCTGGGCGTCGGCGCGATCGCGCATGTGCTTGACCAGACCAAATCCCGCCAGCGCATAATGGACACCCGCCCAGGCATAGAAGCATAGCGAAATGATGATGCCTTGCTGGCTGGCGTGGGCCAGGGTTGACGAGCACCGCTTCATCAGCTCCGGCGCCGAACCCTTGGGCGCCAGTCCGCCGGGACAGACCTTGGCGAAATCGATGCTGGCCGCGCCGCCGAACGAATGGGTCAGGGTGTCGAACACCCCGGCATTGCCGGGATGGCTGAAGGAGAAGGCCGCGAGGTGGTCGATCAGCCAGCCGGTGAAAACCGGGCCACCGCCCAGCGCGATCAGGTTCAGGAAGAAGAACAACAAGGCTGTGGCCGTGGCCCGCCGCCTCGGCTCCACCGTATTCTGAACCACCGCAAAGGTGGGCGCCAGATAGGTGTAGTGGAAGATGCCGGGGACCAGCAGGATCATCGCCGTCGCCTTCCAGTCGTTTTGCAGATAGGCGGCGATATAGATGGGCGTGCAGATCAGCAGGCCGATGGCGGGGGTCAGCGCATACCATTTGGCGCTGCGCTTGGCTGCCCAGTCCGTCACAAAGCCCCCGGCCAGCGTGCCCAGCCCGGATGAAAAGCCGCCGATCAGCCCGACGATCAGGCCCACCGAGGCGAGGTTGAGATGAAATGCGCGCACAAAATAGGCCGGGACAAAGGCGCCCGAACCATAGGAGCCGAACGAGGCGATGGTCACGCCCAGCACCATGTTCAGGACAGGCCACTTGCCAAACAACGCCTTGGTGACGTGCCACAATTCGCGCAGTTCCGCGCCCATGGAAAATGCGGGCTGATCGACCACGACAACGGCTTCGGGCTCCAGCGGATGCTGCGACGATTCAGAATGTCCGCGCGGCGGCTCCTTGACCACCAGCTTGACGATGGCGGCCAGGATCAGGCCGGGCAGGCCGACAATGACAAAGGCGACGCGCCAGCTGAAATGCTGCGCCAGCCAGCCCCCGGCGACGGCGCCGATCATGGTGCCCAGAGGAATGCCGAACGAATAGATGGACAGGGCCGTCGCCCGCTTCTTCGGCTCGAAATAGTCCGAGATGACCGAGTGCGACGGCGGCGAACAACCCGCCTCGCCAACCCCGACGCCAAACCGGTAAGCGGCCAGTTGCACAAAGCTCGAAGCCGAACCGCACAGGGCGGTGAAGCCTGACCAGACCACCAGCGACACCGCGATGATGGTGACGCGGTTCTTGCGCTCGGCCAGTCGCGCGATCGGAATGCCGAGCAGCGTGTAGAGCAGCGCGAAATAGAGCCCCCCCAGCAGGCCAAGCTGGGTGTCGGTCAGCTTCAGGTCAACCTTGATGGCCTGGCCTATGGTGGCGATGATGGTGCGATCAATGAAATTGAACGTGTAGGTCGCCAGGAGCAGCGACAGCACCGCCGTGCGATAACCCGTGGAGAACAGCGGTTTCGCACCGCCGGACGCAGAAACGTCGGCCATTCTATCAAACCCTCCCAGGAACCACACACGGGCCACATTTTTGCTCGCCCCTTGGCTTTGACTGTAGCCGCAGGAAAACCAAGGGCGCCAGAGGGGAAGTTTATCCATTCCGAGGAAACTGTGCGGCGCAACGCTCATTTTGAGTTGCCGCCTCGCTCGCCTCACGCTCTAAACCCGCACAGGCCGCCGGCAAACAAGGACGCACCCCATGCAACTCATCATCGGCACCAAGGCATGGTCGACCTGGTCGCTCCGCCCCTGGCTCGTGCTGAAGCGCACGGGCGCGCCGTTTGAGGAAATGCTGATCGCTCTGCGATGGGACGGTGCTTCGGAGGCGATTTCGACCGTTTCGCCCTCACGAAAAGTGCCGGTTCTGCGCGATGGCGCTGCAGTGATCTGGGACAGTCTGGCCATATCCGAATATCTGGCCGAAAAGTTCCCGCAAGCCGGACTCTGGCCTGCGGACAGCCACGCCCGCGCCGTTGCGCGGTCTGTCACGGCGGAGATGCATTCCGGCTTCAGCGCGCTGCGCAACGCCTGCCCGATGGATCTGGCCCTGCGTACAAGCCTGAGCCCGGATGAGGCCACAACCGCCGACATTTCGCGCATCGTCCAGATGTGGAAGGCCTGCCGCCAGGATTTCGGCGCGTCCGGCCCCTGGCTGTTCGGCGACTGGTCAATCGCTGACGCATTTTACGCGCCGATGGCCACGCGCTTTCGCAGCTATGGGATCGATCTGGCCCGCTTCGGCGACGACGGGTCAGCCGCCGCCTATCTGCAGACCTTGCTGAGCGATCCTGACTTACTGGCCTGGGAACGCGACGCTCTGGCCGACCAGAGCGAGTGGTCAAAATCTGACACTTGAGTCCCAGCGCTCCGGTGACGAGGCTGGCAAGCAAACTTCCGGTTCTGGGCCGAAACTCAACGGCGAGAATCGACCCATAGCGGTCAAGCTTCAGCCATCACGGTCTTCAAACGCAGGCATGAAATATGCCGCACATGTTGATAATCCACGAAAGAGGATTGAACAAAGTCAAGAACGGGATTGCGGCAGTTAGCCAAAGCATTACCGGCTTTCTCATTCTACCAGAAAACAATGTAGCACCGAAACATATTAGCCACGCACAGCAGGTTGCAACCATGAACCAAGAGCCGAACGTTGCCAGAATATTAACCAGGTCATAGGCCTTCGGAGCGATCATCGACAAAAACATCAGTGAACAAAGTGTGATTGCTAATCCGATGGGTGCAACAAGGGCTAATCCCACTGCAAGACTCTCAAAGCGCCATTTGCTAATCTCATCTCGCAAAAACACGCTTTTCCTCCTCAATGGCCGAGCCTTGCCACCATACTCGCCCTAACCGGCGACGATGTCACTTCCGGTCTCCACCCTCTTTAGTCGTTCGGAATGTCCGCTTCATGGTGATGAAGCAAATCCTGATCCACGGTCCCGCC
>CAIOJR010000184.1 GCA_903858685.1 uncultured Caulobacterales bacterium
CGGGCGCCGGCGCGGCGGCCAGTGTCAGCGCCTCAGTCAGCGGTCCGTTTGGCGGGGGCGTGCGTCACGGCGCCGCTGCCGATTCAGCCGGCGCGGTGGCGACGCCTCCGCCCATGGCCGGTCCCGCGCCGGGAGCGTCGGGCGGCAATAGCCCCGCGGGCGGCGGCGGCGGACAAGGCGGCGGCGGCCAGGGCGGCGGCGGCGGCCGGATGCAGGCCATGATCGCAGAGCTTGGCCTCGACGCCCAGCAACAGGCCAAGGCGGAAGCCATTTTTGGCGAGGCGCGCGACAAGGCCATGGCCAGCATGGGCGACGCCAGCGATCCTGATGCGCGTCGAACCGCCATGCGCGCAGCCTATGGCGAGGCGTTTGGCAAGCTCATGCCCATCCTGCGGCCCGACCAGAAGGCCAAGCTTGCGGATCTGAGGGCCCGCATGGCCCAGGGACAGGGCCAGGGCGGCGGAGCCGGGCCCCAGCAATGAGCGACGCCAGCGCCCCAGCGCCGCCGGAGCCGTCTGACGACGTCGCCGGGCGGTTCAGCCCGTCCCGCATCTTTATCGAGCGGCCCATCGCCACCTCGCTTCTGATGGCGGCGATCTTTCTGGCCGGGCTGGTGGGCTTTCAGTTCCTGCCCCTGTCGGCCCTGCCCGAAGTGGATTATCCCACCATCCAGGTCCAGACCTTCTATCCCGGCGCCTCGCCGGAAGTGATGACCTCGACGGTGACCGCGCCGCTGGAGCGCCAGTTCGGCCAGATGCCGAGCCTGCAGCGCATGTCGTCGGTGTCCTCGTCCGGCGCCTCGGTCGTGACCTTGCAATTCGGCCTCGATCTCAGCCTGGACGTGGCCGAGCAGGAGGTGCAGGCGGCCATCAATGCGGCGGGAAATCTTCTGCCTTCGGACCTGCCCTCGCCGCCCATCTACGCCAAGGTCAATCCGGCCGACGCGCCGGTCCTGACCCTGGCCCTGTCCTCGGATGTCCTGGCGCCGACCCAGGTGGAGGACATAGCCGACAACCGGCTGGCCTCGCGCATCAGCCAGATGCCGGGCGTGGGTCTGGTGACCATTTCCGGCGGCCAGCGCCCCGCTGTGCGGATTCAGGCCAATCCCAAGGCGCTCGCCGCCTATGGTCTGACCCTGGAAAGCCTGCGCTCCTCCATTTCGGCGGCCAATGTGAACGGCGCCAAGGGCAGCGTGGACGGACCGACCCGCGCCTACGCCATCAACGCCAATGACCAGTTGTCCAGCCCGGTGGACTACACCCAGCTCGTGATCGCCTATCGCAACGGCTCTCCCATCCGTCTGGGCGACGTGGCGCAGGTGATTTCCGGCGCGGAGAACAGCCAGCTTGGGGCGGTGGCCGCCGGTCTGAAGAACGGCAAGCCCTATTCCACGCCCGCCGTGATCCTGAACATCCAGCGCCAGCCCGGCGCCAATGTGATCGCGGTGGTGGACCGGATCAAGAAGCTGCTGCCCAAGACCTATTGCACGACCAAGGCCTGTCTGGCGTCAAACATCATGACCAAGCCGAGCCTGATCGAGGATGCGCTGCCCGCCGGTCTGGTCATCACCCCCATGACGGACCGCACGGTGACGATCCGCGCTTCGGTCCATGATGTGGAGTTCGAGCTGGCCATGGCGGTGGCGCTGGTCGTGGCCGTGATCTTCGTCTTCCTGCGTAATCTGGCGGCGACCTTCATCGCGGGCGTGGCCGTGCCCCTGTCGCTCGTCGGGGCTTTCGGGCTGATGTATCTGCTGCATTTCAGCCTGAACAATCTCAGCCTGATGGCCCTGACCGTGGCGTCCGGCTTTGTCGTCGATGATGCACTCGTGATGATCGAGAACATCAGCCGCCATCTTGAGGACGGGGAGGCCACGCGTCCCGCCGCCTTCAAGGGCGCAGGCGAGATCGGCTTTACGATCATCTCCCTGACCGTGTCCCTGCTGGCGGTGCTGATCCCGCTCCTGTTCATGGCCGACGTGGTGGGGCGCCTGTTCCGCGAGTTCGCCGTCACCCTGGCCGTGACCATCGTCATCTCCGCCGTCGTGTCCCTGACCCTGGTCCCGTCTCTTTGCGGGCTGTGGCTGAAGCCGCCCAGGCCGCCCAGGTCCGGCAGTTTCGAGGACCGGGCGCAGCGGACCCTGGACTGGGTCATTGCGCGTTATGATGTGGGGCTGAGCTGGGTTCTGAACCATCAGCGCATCACCCTGATCGGCGCGCTTGCGACCTTCCTTCTGACCGCGGCCCTCTATGTCGTCATCCCCAAGGGCCTGTTCCCGACCCAGGATGTGGGCGAGATCCAGGCGGTGGTGGAGGCCGATCAGAGCGTGTCGTTCGCGCGGATGAGCCAGCTTCAGCATCAGACGGCCGAAGCGCTGATGCAGGATGCGGCCATAGAAAACGTCTCGGCCTTCACTGGCGTCGATGCGCAGAACAATACGGTCAATAATGGTCGCCTGCTGATCCAGCTCAAGCCGATGGATGCGCGCAAGGGTACGGCCAGCGACATCATCCGTAGGCTGAACACACAGATCAAAATCCCCGGCGTGACCCTCTACATGCAGCCGGTGCAGGACCTGTCGATTGACGCCCAGGTGTCCAAGACCCAGTACCAGTTCACACTGGAAGGGGCGGATCCGGCCCAGATTCAGGCCTGGTCGGCGGCCATGGTCGATCGGCTGAAGTCCGCGCCCCAGATCAGCGATGTCACCTCCGACGTCCAGTCGCAGGGGCTGGCGCTCTATATCGACGTGGATCGCGACACGGCGGGGCGGCTGGGCGTGTCCATGTCCACCATCGATAATGCGCTCTATGACGCCTATGGCCAGCGGATCGTGTCCACCATCTTCACCCAGTCCAACCAGTACAGGGTGATTCTGGAGGCCTCGCCCCAGTTCCAGTCGGGGCCGGAGGCGCTGGACAACCTCTATCTGCCATCCGGCTCGGGCGGGCAGGTTCCGATCACGGCCATCGCCAGGATCAGACAGGCCCCGGCGCCCCTGCTTGTGACCCATGTGGGCCAGTTCCCCGCCGCCACGATCAGCTTCAATCTGGCCCGGGGCGAGAGTCTGGGCGGCGCGGTCAACGCCATCCGGCGCATCGAGACTGAGGTGAAGGTGGGCGACCAGACTGGCGTGCCGCCCGCCATCACCACGACCTTCCTCGGCGCGGCGGACGCCTTCCAGAAGTCGCTGTCGAACGAGCTGTGGCTGATCCTGGCCGCCATTGTGACCATCTATATTGTGCTGGGCGTGCTCTATGAGAGCTTCATCCATCCCATCACCATCCTGTCGACCCTGCCCTCCGCAGCGGTGGGCGCGCTGATTGCACTCATGCTGGCGGGCGAGGATCTGGGCGTGGTGGGCGTGATCGGGCTTATTCTTCTGTTCGGGATTGTGAAGAAGAACGCGATCATGATGATCGACTTCGCTCTGGATGCAGAGCGCAATGAGGGGAAAAGTCCGCGCGAAGCCATCCATCAGGCGGCGCTGTTGCGCTTCCGGCCTATTTTGATGACCACCCTGGCGGCCCTGTTCGGGGCGCTGCCCCTGATGTGGGGCGGCGGCTATGGGGCGGAGCTTCGCCAGCCTCTTGGCGTGTCCATTGTGGGCGGTCTGATCGCCTCGCAGTTCCTGACCCTGTTCACCACGCCGGTGATCTATCTGGCCTTTGACCGGCTGGCGCGCAGGCTGCCCAGGGACGCCTTCGCCGTGGACGCCGACCCCGAGGGCGCCGCGTCTTGAACCTCGCTGCGATCTTCATCAGGCGTCCGGTTGCGACGACGCTCTTGACCATCGGCATCGCGCTGATGGGGGTGGCGGCCTATTTCCAGTTGCCGGTCTCGTCCCTGCCCGCGGTGGATCTTCCCACGATCCAGGTCTCGGCGCGTCTGCCGGGCGCCAGTCCCGAGGTCATGGCCACCAGTGTGGCGACGCCTCTTGAGCGTCGGCTGGGCCTGATCGCCGACGTGTCGGAAATGACGTCGCAGTCCTCGGTCGGGCAGACCCAGATCACGCTGCAATTTGGTCTGTCGCGCAATATAGACGGCGCGGCGCGCGACGTGCAGTCGGCCATCAATGCGGCGCGCGCCGATCTGCCGGTTACGCTGCGGTCCAATCCGACCTATCGCAAGATCAATCCGGCGGATGCGCCGATCCTGATCATGACCATGACCTCGCCGACCCTGTCGAATGGTCAGATCTATGATGCGGCGGCCACCATCCTGCAGCAGAAGCTCAGCCAGATCCAGGGCGTGGGCGATGTCAGTCTGGGCGGCGGCGCCAATCCCGCCGTGCGGGTGGAGCTGAATGCGCGCGCCCTGACCAAGTACGGGATCAGCCCGGAGGATGTGCGCGCCGCCATTTCGTCGGCCAACGCCAATCAGCCCAAGGGCTTTTTGAGCGACGGCCAGCGTCGTCTGCAGATCTACACCAATGATCAGGCCTACAAGGCCAGCGACTACCGCAACCTGGTGATCGCCGTGCGCGATGCAAAGCCGGTTCGGCTGTCGGATCTGTCGCAGGTGGTGGATTCGGTGGAGGACGTGCGCCAGATGGGCATGGCCGACGGCAAGCCCGCCATTGTCGTGCGCATCACCCGCCAGCCCGGGGCCAATGTGATCGCTACGGTGGACCGCATC
>CAIOJR010000185.1 GCA_903858685.1 uncultured Caulobacterales bacterium
ACCGGAGGTGCTGCTGGTTGACCCCACGGATCCGATGGACATGGCGCACAGGCTCCCCAAGCCGTTGAACGCGCCCGGGTCGGTGCGAAGGCTTCAGGTCTGACAGGACGCTCATGAGGTTAAAAATCGATCGATGAACTTAGTTAATGCCATCTGAAGCCGTATTGGCCGGGCGCCGCCTCGTCTGTCGCCGGCCAATGATCCGGCCCTGTCGAGACTCTGGACAGGAAGAGTTTTCCGGGAGGGGGCAGGGGGGGTGTCCTGCGGGCTGGCTGCATGGCGCAGGCTTATCGCGCGACACCGGCGCCGCGAACCACCTCAAGTCTGTGGCCCCGGGTTTTGCGGACCAGGATCTGCGCCCGGTCGCGGGCTTCGATGATGTGGTCGCGCAGGTTGGGCAGGTTGATCTGCGTCCAGACGCTGCGGCCAAAGACTTCCGCCTGGGCTTCGCTCATATGCCGGAACCGGGCGTAGAAGGACGAGGCGTCATGCTCGGCGGATCGCCAATAGGTCATGAAGCGCTGGGCGAACCAATCTTCGAGATCGGCCTCCGAAGCGTCCAGATAGATCAGAAGATCGACCTGATCGGCAATGGTGCGACCGTCGGCGAACGGGGAGAAGGCGAGTCCCTCGAGGATGACAATGTCCGGCGACTGCACAATGCGCGTCAGGGCTGGATCAATGTCATAGGTGATGTGGGAATAGCCGGGAATGGCGGTCGGGCCGGTCCGCAGGCTGGCCAGCGCGGCAAAAAGCCCTGCAGCATCATAGGTTTCCGGGAAGCCCTTTCTCATGCCCAGGCCGAGCCGGTTCAACTGATCATTGGGCAGGAGGAAGCCGTCCGTGGGCAGGGTCTCTACGCTCAGCGACCCGGAAAGGCGGGCGCTGAGTTGTTGGCAAAGCGTGCTTTTTCCGGCGGCGACCGACCCTGTCAGTCCGATCAGCAACGGCCTTGTCTGCGCAGCGCGCGACAGGATCGCGGCGGTGAGGGCGTCGAGCGCGGCGGCGTTGTCAGTCTGGCTCATCAGGGCGATCCGTAGCGACGCTTTGGCCACACTGCCCTGATGACCCTGCGGCTGGCAAGCCGTCGTCCTGCGCGGACTTGCCGTTGACAGGAAAAATGGAACATGTTCCAAATGTTTCCAACAAGAGTTTGGAAGGAACCGGATGTGAGCCAGCTTTCCCGTGTGCGCCGATCTGTGCTGCCGCAAAAAGACGACACCTGGGCCGATATTGCCCGGCGTGAACTGGCTGATCTGGCTGAAGCTGACGCCGTGTCCGCGCTGCAAAGCTGGAACCTGCATGTGTTCATGCGCGCCACCATCACCACCGGAAGGCCGGGCAATCCGATCCTGCCCAGCGATGTGATCTTTGTCGAACCGCCGCTCGCGGCGGCATGAGCGGGGCCGTGATCAGCCGGGTCCAGCTCGGCGCCGCTCATGATGGCGATGCAGAGATGGTGCTCACCCTGCGCTTCGGGAATGGCGGCGAAACCCATGTCGCGCTCGATGGCTATGCTGTGGACCACCTGATGGCGGCCTGTGGTGCAACCGACGCGGACCGGCTGGTGGGCTTGGGATGGGAGCCGGTGCGCGATGCGCTGCAGGCTTCCTCCAATCGATACGCCGACACGGCGCCAAACCTATAAGAACAGGGAAAACGAAGATGTATGATCTCGTCATCAGGAACGGCAATGTCGTCGACGGTTCAGGGCTTCCGGCCTATCGCGCCGATGTGGCGGTGAAGGATGGTCGCATCGTCAAGATCGGCCGGGTGAGCGAAGGGGCGCGTCGCGTGGTGGACGCCGCGGGCAAGGTCGTGGCCCCGGGCTTTATCGATCCGCACACCCATTTCGACGCCCAGCTTCTGTGGGACGGCTGCGCAAAGCCCGCCCTGTCGCATGGCGTAACCACCATTGTGCCCGGCAATTGCTCCCTGTCCCTGGCGCCCTTGCGTGCAGAGCACCGGATGAAGCTGGTCGGCATGTTCAATCAGATCGAGGAAATGCCGCTCAAGGCGTTCCGCGACGGCGTGGTCTGGGACTGGGAGACCTTCGCCGAATATATTGCCCGCATCCGGAAGGGGCTGGCGATCAATGTCGCGCCTTTGGTCGGCCATTCGGTCCTGCGCCTTTGGGTCATGCGCGACGCCGCCATGGAGCGCACGGCCACGGACGCCGAGGTGGCGCAGATGCAGGCCGTTCTGCGTGAGTGTCTGGATGCGGGCGCGGCTGGCCTGTCGACCAGCTATGTTGACATGGACGAGCGGCTGCAACCCGTGCCCAGCCGCTATGCCGACGCCTCCGAGGTGGACGCACTCGCTAGTGTCCTGGGCGAATATGGCCGCATGTTACAGATCGTGCCGGAATTCTATGATGCGGACCTGACCATTGCGCGGCTGGATCAACTGGCCGAGCTGTCGCTGAAGCACAACATCCCGACCACCTTCTCCCCCCTGTTTGTCAATGCGGACAATATCGAGGCGGTCAATCGCGTCATGCGCCGGGTAGACGAGCAGTTTGATCGCGGCGCGCGCGTCTGGCCGCAGGTCCAGACGCGGCCTATCGACATCAGCTTCTGCTTCGCCGTGCCCAGCCTGCTCTTCATCCGCTTCCGCAGCTGGTACCGGATCATGCGGTTCGGCGCGCATGAGGAAATTCTGGCCGCCTTCCGCGATCCGCAAAACCGCCAGAAGCTGATCGCAGAAGCTGCGCCTCTGGCCGGCCTGTGGCCGCGTCTGGTGCTGCGTCATGTGAACACTGACGCCAACCGCCAATATGTGGGCAAGACCCTGGGCGAGATCGGCGAGCTTCGCGGGGTCAGCCCGGTGGACGCCATGATCGACCTGTCGCTGGAAGAAGACCTGGACGCGCATTTTCTGGCTGCCGGAATGGGCCACAATAATGATGCAGAGGTCGGGCGCCTGCTGAGCCATCCCCGCGTCCATGTCGGCGCCAGCGATGGCGGGGCCCACATCCTGTCCTTCTCCACCTATGGCGATACGGGCTATCTGCTCGGCCACTTCGTGCGGGACGTGAAGGCCATGAGCCTTGAAGCGGCGGTCAAGAAGGTCACCTCCGACACGGCCGCGATCTGGGGCATTCCCGAGCGGGGCCTTTTGCAGACCGGCTATGTCGCCGACATGGTCGTTTTCGATCCCAAAACCATTGATCGGTGTGCGGAGGACTACGTTGGCGACGTGCCGGGCGACGGGTACCGCTATGTGCGCGACTCTTCCGGCGTCGAAGCGGTGTTTGTTGGCGGCGCTCTGGCCTGGTCGGCGGCGGAAGGCTATCAGCCCGCTCAGGGCCAGATCCTGCCGGGCGTGATTTCGGCGGGACTTGCGGCATGAGCCTTCCCGCCGTCACCCAGCGCCGTATTCGCACCAACGGGATCGAACTGAACATCGCCGAGGCGGGCGAGGGGCCGCTGGTGCTGTTGCTGCACGGCTTTCCGGAAAGCTGGTATTCCTGGCGTCACCAGTTCGCCCCCCTGGCAGCGGCGGGTTATCATGTCGTGGCGCCGGACATGCGCGGCTATGGCAAGAGCGACCGGCCACACCAGATCGAGGCCTATAATCAGGTTGAGGTGGTCAATGACGTGCTCGGACTGGTCTCGGCCCTGGGCTATGAGCAGGCGGTGGTGATCGGCCACGACTGGGGCGCGCCCACCGCCTGGGCCGCCGCATTGCACCATCCGCAGGTCTTCCGTGCCGTGGGCGCGCTGTCTGTGCCGTTCATGCCGCGCCTACCCGTCGCGCCCATGGCCATGATGCGGGCCGTCTTTGCGGGACAGTTCTTCTACCAGCTCTATTTCTTTGAACCGGGCGTGGCCGAAGCCGAGTTCGAGGCCGATATCCGCACGTCCCTGAAGAAATTTCTGGTCATGGCGGGCGGTGAGACCGACCTGTCCAAGCTCGCGCCCAAGGCGGAGGGCGATGACATGCTCTCCAGCCTGCCCGATCCTGAGACCCTGCCCGGATGGCTGAGCGAGGTGGATCTGGACTTTTATGCGGCGGAGTTTGCGCGTTCGGGCATGCGTGGTCCTCTGAACTATTACCGCAATCACGACCTGACCTGGGAACTGACCGAGGGTGCGCCGCAACAGATCGCCCAGCCGGCCTTTTTCATCGCCGGGTCCAATGACGGGGTGGTCATGATGGCGGCGGCGGCGATCGAGGCGATGCCGCACTTCGTCACCGACCTGCGCATCAATAAGATGATCCCGAACATCGGCCACTGGACGCAGCAGGAAGCGCCCGAAGCCGTCAATGGCGCCATCCTTGAGTTCCTGAAGGCCCTGGACGCATGAGTGAAACCGTCGCCGTGGTGGGCGCCGGGATCGGCGGCCTGTGCACCGCCCTGTCGCTCGCGCCGACGGGACGCCACATCATCCTGCTCGACCGCGACGGCCCGCCGCCGGGCGAGGACCCCGATGAGGTGTTTCACAACTGGAAGCATAATGGGGTGGGTCATCTGCGCCAGAGTCACGCCTTTCTGGCGCGGTTGCGCTCCATCATCAAGACAGAGCATCCGCGCCTGTTGCAGCAGCTTCTGGACACAGGCGTGCGCGAGCTGCCCTTCGAAGCCTTTCTGACCGATGACCAGCGCAAGTCCTATCAGCCCGAGCCTGAAGACGCCGAGCTGACCATCATCACCAGCCGTCGCACGACGCTGGAACTGGTCATGCGCCGCTATGTCGAGACGCTGGAGAATGTCTCCATCCGGTCCAGTTTCCATGCGCGGTCCCTGTTGACCCGCAAGGGCGACGACGGGGTGATCGAGGTGCTGGGCGTGGCCGGCGAAGAGGACGGCGCCGCTACTGATCTGTATACTGATGTTGTGGTTGATTCATCGGGCAAGAATGGTTTCCTGATCGACCAACTGATCGAGGAGGGCGCACCGATCCGCGAGGAAGGCGAGTCCGCCGGCATCCTCTATTTCACCCGTCACTACCGGCTTCGGCCCGGTCAGTCGGAACCGCCGCGCGAGGGCAGTCCGCCCGCCAGCGGAGATCTGGGCTTTTTGAAATTCGGCGTCTTTCCCGGCGACAATGGCTGTTTCTCCATCACCATCGCCATTCCCGAGGTGGAGATGGAGCTGCGCAAGGCGGTGCTGGACCCCGACATGTTCCACAACATCACCCTGCAGCTGCCTGGACTGGCGCTCTGGACCAGTGAAACGCGCTCAGAGCCTGTGGGGCGCGTGCATGGCATGGGCGACCTGATCAGCCGCTGGCGTGATCTGGTGGTGGAGGACAAGCCCGCAGTGCACGGCTACTTCGCCCTCGGCGACCTGTTGGTGCGGGCCAATCCCCTCTATGGCCGGGGATGCAGTTTTGCCGCGGTCGCAGCTCAGGCGCTGCGCGGCGCGCTCGACCATTCGACCGATCCGTCGGCGCGGCTGGTGGCGTTCCACAAGCGGGTCTGGGAGGAGCTTCGCCCCTATTATATCAACCAGCGCACCCAGGACCGGGCCGCCGTCAAGCGCGCGCGTGAGGCGCTGACCCCCGGCTTCCGCAAGACCTTCAGGCGCAGACTGATTGAGGGCTTTTTTGATCATGGCGTGCGGATCGCCATTCGCAGCGATGTACGCCTGTTGCGCAAGGCCCTGCGGGGCTTTCACATGCTGGAGCATCCTGACCGCTGGCTCGGCCGTCCGCAGACCCTGGCCAGGATCCTCGGCTACTGGTTCAGGGGACGCAAGAAGAACGCCGCCGCCTATCCGCCCAAACTGGGTCCCGGTCGTGCGGAGATGCTCAGCGCCTTGTCGATTGATGTCGAGGCCGATATTGCCCGCATCGCCCAGACGGCGTGATTGTGATGGATGACGGCGCGATCAGTGTCGGCGCGCTGGATGTCCGGCGTCGTGAACAGGCCAAGGCGGAGCGGCGCTCGCGCATTGTGCGCGCCGCGCGCGACCTGATCCGCGAGACCGGCGACACCGATCTGTCCATGCGCATGATCGCCAAACGCGCCGATGTCAGCCTGACGACGCCCTATAATCTGTTCGGATCGAAGCGCGCCGTGGTTCTGGCGGTGTTCGAGGATGAGCGCGACTTCGTGGTGCGCTTCAGTCGGTTGCAGGCGCAAAACGCTCTGGACCGCATCTTTGACGCCCATGATCTGGGGATGCGGTATTTCATCGACGATCCGGACTTCTACAAGACCCTGTGGAAGGCGCTTCTGAACACCCAGGGCGCTGACTCTACGGGTCTGGCGACGCCGGAGCGACTGGAACGAAACCGGGCGGCCTGGCGTTCTCTGCTTGAGGCTGCGCAGGAGGAGGGCCTGTTGGCGGACTCCGTTTCGTCCGACCTTCTGGAGCGGACCCTGTCCGCCTTTTCAAACGGATGCATGCTTGCCTGGGCCATGGACGCCATGCCGACCGAGGCTCTGGCGGCGAACACGGCTCTGGGATATGCGCTTGCCTTGAAGGGCGCGGCCACGCCCGCCGGGGCGGCTATCTTGCAGACCCGCATTCTTCGGTGTCAGGACGCGCTGGCCCGCCTCTGATCCTCAGCTTCGATGCGCCGCAACAGAGTGGAGACACAGACATGCCGCCCGGGCTTTTCCGATTCAAGGCGGCCTTCCTCGCCGCCTTGTCCCTGACGCTTTGCATCTGGGGAACCGCTCAGGCGCAGTCCATCCTGTTTGTCGGCAACAGTTTCACCTTCGCGGCCTATTCCCCGGTCTGGAAGTATCGGGCCGCCAGCGTGACTGATCTGAACGGCGAGGGCGTCGGCGGGGTCCCGGCCCTGTTCAAGCTCTTCACCGACGAAGCGGGCCTTCACTTCGAGGTCAGTCTGGAGACCTCGCCGGGCAAGGATCTGCAGTGGCATATCGACAACAAGACCCCTTTGCTTGACCGGGCCTGGGATCATGTGATCCTGCAAAGCTACAGCACGCTGGACGCCCGGTCGCCGGGCGATCCGGCCAGTCTGGTTCGAACGACAGTGGTGCTGGCCAAACTGTTTCATGATCGCAATCCGGCGGTGGATGTCCGGCTCGATTCAACCTGGTCGCGGGCGGATCTGACCTATCTCCCCGCCGGTCACTGGTATGGGCGCCCCATATCGGCCATGGAGACCGAGCTGCGGGCGGGTTATGACAAGGCTGCGGCGGCGTCGCCCTATGTCCAGGCTGTCATTCCGGTCGGGGGCGCCTGGAACCGGGCGATCGAGACCGGATTCGCCGCCCCCAATCCCTATGAGGGCATTGCGCCCGGCAAGGTCGATCTATGGGCGTTCGACCATTATCACGGCAGCACCTTTGGCTATTATATAGAGGCGCTGACCATATTTGGCAGCGTGACAGGCCTTGATCCAAGGTCGCTCGGTCCGAACGAGACGGCGGCAAAGGAACTTGGCCTGTCGCCCGCCCAGACCAGCGCCATGCAACAGATCGCCTTTGATGAACTGGCGGCCCAGTCGAAGCGCTAGACCTCACCAGTTAAACATGGAGCCGTCCTCCAGCCGGTTCACCGGCAGGCTGGCGGGGCTGTAGGGATATTTGGCGGCCAGCGCCTCGTCGATGTCCACGCCATGGCCCGGCGCCTCTCCGGGGTGGAGATAGCCGTCGCAGAAGCTGTAGGCGTGGGGGAATACCTCGTCGGTCAGTTCGGTGTGGCGCATATATTCCTGAATGCCGAAGTTCGGCACCCACAGGTCGAAATGAAGGGCTGCGCCCATACAGGCGGGCGATAGGTCTGTCGCCCCGTGGAAACCGGTGCGGACATTGTTCAATTCGGCCAGATGGGCGATGCGGCGCACATGGCTGATCCCGCCCGCATGGACGATGGTGGTGCGGATATAATCGATCAGTTGCTCGTCGATCAGTTGCTTGGCGTCCCACACGCTGGAGAAGACCTCGCCCAGAGCCAGAGGCGTGGTGGTGTGCTGACGGATCAGCCGGAAAGAGGCCTGATTTTCAGCCGGTGTCACATCCTCCAGCCAGAAGGGGCGGAAAGGCTCCAGATCCTTGCCCAGCCGACCGGCCTCGATCGGGGTCAGGCGGTGGTGGCTGTCGTGCAGCAGATGCACGTCCCAGCCCAGCGCGTCGCGCGCGGCGGCGAACAGCTTGGGCACTGTTGGCAGGTACTTGCTGGTCGACCAGACGTTTTCGGTGGGCAGGGCGGCGTCGGCGGGCTCGTAGAACAGCTTGTCCTTGGAGACGCCATAGGTGCTCTTCAGTCCGGGCACGCCGGTTTGCAGACGGATGGCCTTGTAGCCCATCTCCTGATAGCGCAGCGCTTCCTCGACGGTGTCCTCGATATTGGCGCCATTGGCGTGGCCATAGACCATCACGCCCTTGCGGCTGGCCCCGCCCAGAAGCTGGTAGAGCGGCATATTGGCCGCCTTGGCCTTGATGTCCCAAAGGGCGGTGTCGACCGCGGCGATGGCCGACATGGTCACGGGACCGCGCCGCCAATAGGCGCCCCGATAGAAGAACTGCCAGATGTCCTCGATCTGGTGGGCGTCGCGGCCGATCAGGCTGGGGATGATGTGATCCTGCAGGTAGGACACGACGGACAGTTCGCGTCCGTTCAGGGTGGCGTCGCCAATGCCGGTGATCCCCTGATCGGTCTCGATCTTCAGGGTGACGAAGTTGCGGCCGGGGCAGGTGACGATGACCTTGGCGTTGGTGATCTTGAGCATCGAAGTCAATCCTGAGGAAGAAGCGCTGAGCGGTTTGGCATGGTGTTGAGAAGGGCGGCAATATCGGACGGCGTCGACTGGCCGCTATAGCGGCTCCAGGCCTGCGCTACCTGGGCCAGATGGTGAAAATCGCGGCCGTGCGCCTCATTGGCGCGCAGCAGCGGATAGATGCGTTGATCGAGCTTTTCCGCGCCGTCCATGGCGATCTGGTCGAGCCGGTGGTCGATCATGGGGTTGCCAAAGCGGGCCAGAGTCCGGGTCCAGTATTCGCGCACCGGCAGTTCCGGCAGGGCGCTGGCGACCTCTTGTCGGATCATGGCGTCCAGAAACCGGGCGATCTGGGGATCGGCCACAGCCTGACGCACAAGGACATGGCCGCGCGCCAGGCCCAGATAGGCCAGCGCCGAGTGGGCCGCGTTTAGCACATGCAGCTTCAACCTGCGCGCATGGGCGACCGAAGCGGTCAGCTGGACCCCGACCGCACCCCAGTCGGGCCTGGGGGCGACGAAATGGTCCTCGATCACCCATTGCGCGAAAGGTTCACGCTGCACGCTGGCTTCGTCCTCCAGCCCGATGGCGGCGTCGACGCGCGCACGGCTTTCGGCCGTCGGGGCGGGCACGATGCAGTCCACCATGGAGTCTGGAAAGCTCGCTTCCCGCTCGATCCATGAGCTCAGGGCCGGGTCGATCCGCTCTGACAGCGCCAGGACGGCGGCGCGCAGGCGCTGGCCATTATCCATGACATTGTCGCAGCTGACGATGGTGAGCGGGCCGCCATGGCTGCGCCGACGCTGCGCCAGTCCGGCGCTCAGGGCCCCGATGGCCGAGAGCGGCGTCTCGGGGTGCGCCAGATCATGCGCGATCTGCGGATGGCTGAAATCCAGCGCCTCCCCCGCAAGGCAATAGCCCTTTTCGGTGACGGTCAGGGTGACGACCGTCGTGGTCGGCGCGGCGAGCGCGTCGAGCACGGCGCCGGTCTGCAGGGGCAGTGTCAACTGACGTCGAATCGCGCCGCAGACCCGGTATTGCGGCTCAGCGTCCAGTGTCTCGACCGTATAGAGGCCGTCCTGTTGCGCCATTGAGGCGGCAATATCGGGCTTTCGCATACTGACGCCGATAATGCCCCAGTCGCCGCCGCTGGCCTCTATCGCATCCTCTGTGAAGAGGGCCTGATGGGCGCGGTGAAAGGCGCCAAGGCCCAGATGGACGACGCCGCAGCCCAGAGCGGCCAGATCATAGTCCGGTCGGCGCAGGCCGGGGCGCAGCTGGTCAAGGGTGGCGCACGACAGTCTCACAGCCGGTAGGCCGCTTTGGGCAATCGGTAGGTCAGGTCGATTGCGGTTTCCATCGCCTCGGACGGGGACAGGCGGTGGCTGGCGACCAGTTCGGCCAGATAGGCGCAGTCCATCCGTCGCGCCAGATTGTGCCGGGCGGGAATGGACAGGAAGGCGCGGGTGTCGTCATTGAAGCCTGCCGTATTGTAGAAGCCCGCCGTCTCCGTCGTCTGGCGACGATAGCGCATCATGCCTTCGGCGCTGTCGTGAAACCACCAGGCGGGGCCAAGCGTAAGGGCCGGATAGTGGCCCGCCAGTGGCGCCAGTTCGCGCGCATAGGCGCTCTCATCCAGCGTAAAGAGGATCAGCTTGAGAGCGCTGGAATTGCCGAACCGGTCGAGCAGGGGCTTCAGTTCCTCCACAAAGCCGACACGTCTTGGGATATCGGCCCCGCGGTCGCGGCCATAGTGTTTGAAAAGCCAGGGATTATGATTGCGGTAAGAGCCGGGATGAAGCTGCATCACCATGCCGTCCTCGACCGACATGGCGGCCATTTCGGTCAGCATCTGGGCGCGGAACAGCTCGGCGTCCTCCGCCTTGCCGCCGCCCTTGCGCACCCGGTCAAACAGGCGTCTCCGCTCGCCGGGGTCGAGATCGGCGGTTCTGGCGCTGGGATGGCCGTGATCGGTCGCTGTTGCGCCGCCCACCTCGCGGAAATAGAGGCGGCGCTGGGCTATGGCGGCCAGATAGCCTTCGAACGTATCCGTCTCTCCGCCGGTCAGGTCCGCCAAAAGATCCAGATTGCGCGCGAAGTCCTCCCGATCCGGGTCCACCACGTCGTCAGGTCGGAAGGTGGTGATCACCCGCCCCTTCCAGCCGGAGTCTCGGATCTGGCTGTGGTGGTCCAGCGGATCGAGCGCGCCTTCGGTCGTCGCCAGAGCGTCTATGTTGAAGGCCTCGAACAGGGCGCGGGGGCGAAACTGCGGCGTTGCGAGCCGGGCGTTGATCAGGTCGAAATAGTGGTCGGCGTTCTGTGCGTCCAGGCTGACCTCCAGTCCGAACACCGTGGCGAAGGCGTGGTCCAGCCAGATGCGCGAAGGCGTTCCCCGGAACAGGAAATAGTTGGCCGCGAACAGCCGCCAGATCTTGCGCCGGTCGGTCTCCACCGGTCCCGCATCTGCGGCTTTCAGGCCCAGTTCGCCCAGGCCTATTCCCCGGCTGTAGAGCATTCGCAGCACATAGTGGTCGGGCCAGAGCAGCAGGCTGACCGCGTCCTCGAAAGGCTCGTCCCTTGCGAACCACCTAGGATCGGTGTGGCCGTGCGGGCTGATGATCGGCGACGCCTCCACCGCGTCCAGCAACTGACGCGCAATGGCGCGGGTTGCGGGATCGGTCGGCAGGAAGCGATCAGGATGCAGGTGAAGCTCGGCCATGGACTCAGACTGACAACAGGTTGAGGAAACAGGTTTAGCGGTTGATCTCAATCGCCGAAACCAGCGCCTTGCCTGCGCTGGGATGGAAGCCCAGCTTCAGACGCCCGTCACTGACCGTGACGCTGAACTGGCGCTCCAGGGGCTTCAGAGCGCCGCCCGCTGCGGCTGTAATGTCCAAGGCGGTCAAGGTGGGCGCGCCATTGGCGGTGACGTCGAAGATCCGGGCGCCGACCACGTCTTCAGCCGGCGCGACAAAGCTCAGTCGCACATTATAGACCCCGTTCTCGACCGGGATGTCATAGCTGAAATCGCCCTCCCGGAAGCTGGCCAGAAGCTCTGGATCCTCCACGCCTGGCAGCAGCTTGGCGGGGCCCTTGGGGTCGGCCGGGGTGAGGGAAAAGCCCTTGGGCTTGATCAGGCCGGAGGCTTCTCCGCCAACAAAGAAGGCGTCGGAGCCGAAGCGGCCTTTTGAGCTCTGCAGGCCCATCATGGCGCCGGAATCGATGCGGATATGGCTCGCAGCGTCCGGAGACAGGCGCCACGAGATCGCGTCCTGGACGGTCTTGTCGCCGAACTGGCCGCTCGCCTGCAGCCTGTTGTCGCCTTCGCTCAGCTTGACGTCGCGCCAGACGCAGACATGGTTGTCGCAATTGTCCCGCACGCCGAGCGCGTGGCCATTGAGGCTGAGGCTTGTGCTCGGGGCGTTGGAATAGACCGATACGTCCGTGACGGGATAGGCGCGATCCACATAGCGTCGTCCGGTCAGGTAGACGACAGGCTCCGCCGACCAGTTGGCCTTATAGAAGAAGAAGGCGTCCTTCTTGACCTTGCGATCATAGGTGACGAGGCCCTTGGTGTTGATGTCCATGGCGTCGCCTTCGCGACGGATGGTCGTGGCGAAGTCGAACATGTTCCAGACCCAGGTCGCCCAAAGGTAAGGACGCTTCGAGAAGTCGGACCAGATCTGCTCGTGGACATAGCTCTCATAGCCTTCCGGCTGGGTGCGTCCGCGGAAGTCGGCGTGTCCGCCGGCAGGATTGTCCGTCTGCTGAGAAATCGCGCCGCCCGCGCCATATTCGCTGACCGATATGGCGAAACCCGGATGCTGGGCGTGGTTCTTGTCCAGATAGGGCGCTTCGGCGGCGGCCGGTCCGTAATACCAGCCGTAATAGCGATTGGCGCCAAAGACGTCGGTTATGCCCGCCACCACCGGCGGCTTGGCGCCCGGCAGTTCGGAACGGTCTTCGCAACAGGTGGCCAGAGTGGTCGGACGGCTGGGGTCGACAGACTTGGCCAGGCCGTTCAGCTCCCGCAGCAGGGGACGGGGATCTGGCGCCTCGCCATCGGCGCGGCTGAAATCAACGCCGACCGGAGAGCCGAAATCGACCTCGTTGGCGATGCTCCACACAGCGACCGAGGCGTGAGCCATGTTCTGCTTGATCAGCTCCGTCAGTTGCTGGCGCGCATTCGCGGTCAGCCCGTCGGTGGCGGTCATGCGGCCTGCGCCAAGGGTCCATTTGGACACCAGGGGAATCTCGTCCCACAGGATGAGGCCATAGCGGTCCGCCAGCTCATTCATATGCTGGCTCTGCTGATAATGGGCCAGGCGGATCGTATTGGCGCCCATTTCGCGGATCAGTGCGTAATCTTCCTCCTCATCGGCCGCTGAAAGCGCCCAGCCCTTGCCCTCCTTGTCCTGGTGGCGCGACACGCCGTGCAGCGCCAGATGCTTTCCGTTCAGGAACAGGCCCTTGTCAGGATCGATGCGGATGGTGCGAAGCCCATAGGCCTGATCCACCTGGTCGAGCACGCGTCCAGAGCGGCTGCGCAGTTCGCTCACAAGTCGGTAGAGATAGGGGTCTTCAACGCCCTGCCACAGGCGGGGCGCGGCGACGGTGAAGGCCTGATCTGCGCTTGCGCTCTCGCCGGGCTTCAGGCTGATGGGTGTGGAGGCGGCGGCCACCGTCGCGCCCTTGGCGTCGATCAGGCGCGTCACCACCGAGCCGGACAGGGGATGGCGTCCGTCATTGACCAGTCTGGCGGTCAGGCGCACATGGGCGCCCTTGTCGTCAATGGCCTCGGTGGTCGGATAGACGCCTGCGCCGCCGTGATCCATCATGTCGAAATGGGCGGCCTTGGTGGTGATCAGGCTGACCGGCCGATAGAGCCCGCCATGCACGAAGAAGTCTCCGGCCAGAGGCAGGGTGTCTGCCGTGGCGCCGCCCGGCGCCGGCACGGTGTTGTCCACCTTCACGACAAGCAGATTGTCCGCACCGGGACGAAGGGCTGCGGTGGCGTTCAGGCGGAAGCGTGAAAAGCCGCCCTTGTGCTCGCCCAGCAGGACGCCGTTCAGCCAGACCTGGGCTATGCGGCTGGCGGCGTCGAACTGCAGCCAGGCGTCGCGGTTCTTCAGGCCGGCGGCCGGGGTGAAGTGCAGCCGATACCAGCCCACGCCCTGGGTCGCATTGACATTGTCGGCCCGGTTGATGTGATCGGGTTGGGCGGTCATGTAATAGCCGACCCGGTTCCAGCTGTGGGGCACGCTGACGGTTGGCCAGTCGGCGTCAGAAAATCCAGGCTGTTCCACGCCCGTTGCGGCCTGATCCAGCTTGAACCGCCAGCCAGACGACAGGACGTCAACCGTGCGAGCGCTTGGCTCCTGCACCGCGACGGCTGAGGACGAGCTTGTCGGCGCAGCGGGTGCGGCGAGGGCGGCAAGGGGAAGGGCTGTCGCGCAGAACGCGCCTGCAAGCGCTCGTGTCGCCATTCTCATACTGAGGTCTCCCGCCCGGTTGATCGGCAGTCAGCCTGTGCGCCGCCGTTTCGATATTGGTAAGGCCAATTCGCGAATTGTCAAAGCGAAATGATCCATCTGACGGAATCGCCGCTCAGACGCCGTCGGCGCAAGCTCTTCAGGACAAACCCGCGCGACGCGATGTTCTGCAATCCTTTTCAGAGCCCGGGCGCTGAATGGATCCGTTATAAATCCGTTGTATTTTCAGCGGTCTCGCGGGGTTGGACATGCGGTAAGATCAATTGGCTTGAAAGTGGCATTACCAATTGATATGAAGGGGGCAAGCATAATCAGGGTCGCCTCACATCAGGTGGGTTAGACCCGAATGGGGGAAGACACCATGAAGTCCAGATTTGGCGTGGCCTTGCTGGCCACTACGGCGCTCAGCGGCGCTCTGCTTGTTCCCGGATCGGCGGCCTTGGCGGCTGCGGCTGGCGCTGCGGCGACCGCGCCTGACGTCATGGAGACCGTCGTGGTGACGGCTCAGAAGCGCGAGCAGAACGTTCAGGACGTGCCTCTGGCCGTCGAGGTGATCGGCGGGACTCAGCTTGCCGCCGCCGGCGTGCAGGACTTCGCCGATCTGGGCCGGGTCTCGCCCAATCTGGTCATTCGCTCCGACGTGCAGCCGGTCAATGCGACCGTGTCCATTCGCGGCGTCGGCACCAATGCGTTCGGCATCGGCGTGGAGCCGAGCGTGGCCGTGCAGGTCGATGACGTGCCGGTCGCCTTCCAGGCGCGCGCCTTCGCTGACCTGGCCGATATCGAACGTATCGAAGTGCTGAGCGGCCCGCAAAGCACGCTTTACGGCAAGTCGGCGTCGGCGGGACTGATCAATATCGTCACCGGCGCGCCCAGCCGGACCACTTCGGTCAATGTCGGCGCCCTCGTCACCAATGACCGGGAGCATGGCTTCAACGCCATCGTGTCCGGCCCCCTGGCGGACAATCTGGGTTTCCGCGTCTCGACCAATTACGACAATTTCGACGGCAATGTGCACAACCTGTACAATGGGTCGATGGTGAACGGTTCGGAGACCTTCTCCACCCGCGCCAAGCTGGCCTGGGACCCCACGACCCATCTGAACGTCGTGCTCGCCGCCGACTATATTGACGGCAACACGTCGGTGGGGCGGCCTTTCATCGCTGTGTCGCCCAACGCCAATCTGCGCGGGAACACGGCTTACACGCCATCTGTTTGGGGTGCAGGCGTCAGTTTCGGGCCTGATAATCTCAACGTCATCAACAACTACCCGACCACGACGACCTTCCTTGGCTCTGGCCAGTCGCTGAAAGTGTCGTGGGACCTCGGTGCGGCGACCCTGATGTCGATCACCTCCCACGCCCATTATGTGATGGACGACCACCAGGATTCCGACGAGTCCGGCATCGCCGCCATCGACAACCGCCAGACCGGCGATTTCATCAATAATCAGACGACGGAGGAACTGCGCCTTGTCTCGGCGGCGCATCAGCCGATCCGCTATACGCTTGGCCTGTTCTACGCAGATGTGGACTATGTGCGTCATTTCATCCGCGGTCCGTACTTCTCGGTCGCCCACTGGGATGCGACGGAAGGCTCAAAGCAGGATTCAGCCTTCGGTCAGGTGGAATGGGACATCGTGCCCAAGCTGACCCTGATCGGCGGCCTGCGCGTGGGTCAGGAAAAGATCAACTACACCTTCCTCGACTATACGGTCGCGGCGGGACTGGTGAATAACTGGGCTGGCAGCAACACCGACAATTACAACACCTACAAGGCTGGCCTTCAGTACCACCTGACCGATGACGCCATGCTGTTTGTCACGACCTCCACCGGCCACAAGGGTCCGACCTACGACCTGACGACCGGGTTCAACGCGGTGCGCTCCGCTGGCGGTCCTGTGAAGCCCGAGGAATCGACGGATTATGAAGCGGGTGCGCGTCTGCAATTCATGGATCATCGACTGACGATCAATCCGACGATCTTTGACACCCAGTATCGCAACTTCCAGGCTCAGGGCATTCAGGTCCTGGCGGACGGAACGACCAATTTCCGTCTGTCGAATGTGGGTTCCCTGCGCTCGCGCGGGGTCGAGGTGGATGGACGGTATCGCGCCTCCAAGGATCTGTCGCTGGGGCTGTCGGTCGCCTATCTGGACGCGATCATCACCACCTTCCCCGACGCCCAGTGCTATCCTGGCCAAACGCCTGCGACAGGTTGCGTCGCCGCGGTCGGCGTGGTTCCGAGCCACCAGAATCTGGCGGGCGCGCACGCGCCTCAGGCGCCGGAATGGAAGGTCAATGCCGACCTGTCCTATACGCGTCCGATCGGGTCCGGCCCGCTGGTGCTCCTCTTCAAGGCGGCCTACACCTATCAGAGCGAGGTGAACTACACCCTGACCCAGGACCCGCAGGCCCATCAGCCCGCCTATGGCATTCTGAACCTGTCCGCAGGCTATCGCGACACGGCCAAGAATTACGAGGTCACGCTGTTCGCCAACAATGCGCTGGACCAGCGGTACTATGCCTCGCTCGCCAACTCCCAGTCGACCTATGGGAACAACCAGGCCCTGCAGGCGATCATACCGCGCGATTTCAAGGCCTATGCCGGTATTCGTCTGACCGCTCACTACTGATCGATCAGCGACCGAAGGCGCCGCCGCTTCCCCCCTTCCCGGCGGCGGCGCCTTCACTCTTCAAGCCGGGGCGGGGCGATGGGCGCGGGGCCGAGGCGGCGCGGGCCAATTGTATGTTCAGGAGGGAGTCAGCTAGTCTCGACATCGTCAATCGGTTGGCTGAACACGGGTTCAATCCGGAATGACACCCACATGACCTCCCGAGAGGCTAGGCCCCGTCATGAGCGAAACATCCAAGCGTAGCGACGGCCGCAGGCTGTACGAACATATTGCGCAGGCTCTGTCGGAGCAGATCGTCTCCGGCCTGTTTCAGGTCGGCGCCCGGTTGCCGTCGGAACGCGATCTGGCCCAGACCTTCGCTGTGTCGCGCCCGACCATCCGTGAAGCGATCATCGCGCTGGAACTGGATGGGCTGGTGGAGGTGCGCCTGGGGTCGGGCGTCTATGTCAGGCACAACAAGCCGACCGTCCAGACCGGGGAGGCGGATGTCGGGCCGTTCGAGCTGCTGGAGGCGCGTCGCATGATCGAAAGCGAGGTCTGCGCCTTTGCTGCGACCCGGATCGACGCCGAACGCCTGGCCGAGCTTGAGGCGCTCGTAGACGAGATGGAGGTCGAGAACGATCATGACGTGGTGCTCAGCGAAGAGGCTGACCGGCGTTTCCACGAGTCCATTGCCGCAGCCACCGAAAACAGCTCGCTCGTCGCCGTGGTCAAGTCCCTGTGGGACGCCCGCGCGCGCTCGCCCCTGATCCAGCGGCTCAGCCTGAAAGCCCAGGCGGCGGGCGTGAAGCCCAAGATCAATGAGCATTATGATATCCTCCAGGCGCTGCGCGCTCGCGACCCGGTCGCTGCGCGCGCAGCCAAGCACGACCATCTGTCGCGCGTGATCGATTCGCTTTTGCTGGCGACCGAAGTCGAGGAAATCGAGCGCGCCAAGGCCCATGTGGCCGAACAACGGCGCCGCTATGGCCTCAAATCCTCGGCTCAGGGCGACAGGCCTGAGCGCACACTCGACACAGCGAAGTAATTGATGGCGATTTCCCACAAGACCAAAGCGTGGGGAGTCGTGGCCATGATCGCGGCCGGCACCACGATCAACTATCTGTCCCGAAACTGCCTGGCCGTGCTCTCGCCTCAACTGGAGGGGGTGATGCATTTCGGGGCCAAGGAATATTCCTACATCGTGGGCGCATTCCAGATCGCCTACACCATCATGCAGCCCGTTTGCGGATGGGCGCTGGACAGGCTGGGCGCCCGCGCGGGCTTTGCCCTGTTCGCCGTCATCTGGTCCGTCGCGGGCATGGCTCACGCCCTGGTCGGCGGCTGGCGCGGACTGGCGGCGGCGCGCGGCGTTCTCGGCGCCAGCGAGGCGTCGGCCATACCTGGCGGCATGAAGGGCATTTCGGAGTGGTTTGCGCCGGAAGACCGCTCCCAGGCCGTGGGCTGGTTCAATGCCGGGACCTCTCTGGGCGCCATGCTGGCCCCGCCCATGACGGTGGCCCTGACGCTGGCCTATGGCTGGCGGTCCGCCTTTTTCGTGTCCGGGGCGCTCGGTCTGGTCTGGGCGCTCATGTGGTTCGCCCTCTATCGCACGCCCAGAAGCGTCAGCGCGCGCAAGACCGTCGTGGCCGGGCCGGGCGTCAGAATCCTGCTCACGCGGCGATATTGGGCCATCGCCATTCCCCGGTTCCTGGCGGAGCCCGCCTGGCAGACCTTCAACTTCTGGATTCCCCTCTATCTGGTGACCGAGCGGCATTGGGAACTGAAGCAGATCGCCCTGTTCGCCTGGCTGCCCTTTCTGGCGGCTGACCTGGGCGGGATTGTCGGCGGTTATCTGTCGCCCATCTTTATGAAGCGGTTGAAGCTGAACCTTCTGGCGGCGCGGCAGGTCGCCATGGTGATCGGCGCCGCAATGATGATCGCGCCGGGCTGCGTGGCTCTGGCGGGCGACGCCTATGGCGCGATTGCTCTGTTATGCGTCGGCGGGTTCGCGCACCAGGTGATTTCGATCACCATCAACACCCTCAGCGCGGATCTGTTCTCCTCGCAGGAACTGGCGACCGCCAATGGCTTTGTCGGCGCGGCGGGCTGGACAGGCGGGCTCCTGTTCTCCCTGTTGATCGGCCAGATCCAGCACCTGACCGGCTATGGCCCGCTGTTCGCCTGCCTGAGCGTGTTCGACCTGATTGGCGCTGTCGTGCTGCTGACCCTGTTGCGCGGCGTCACCCCCTATGATCACGGCGCGGGAGAAACGCAATGAGCCGCAGGGCCACTCTGGACCAGCCCCCTGTCTTCGCCCTGGTGGGACAGACCCGCGGCCGGATCACGCTGAAGAGCGACACGGGCGCGCTGGTCCATATCTTCGTGCTGGAGGCGGGCCTGATGCGGCTGATGGTTCTGCCGGATGCGAAGCTCAACCATCCCCGCAGCTGGACCATTGCTCCGGGTGCGGATGATGTGGCGGCCGAGGGGCGCGACCGGTTTGATCTGACCGGCTTTTCCTGTCCCGAGCCGCAACTCGATCTGAGCGTTCCCGGGCGACTGGTCATTTCCACCGGCCGGTTGCGGCTGAGCGTCAGTCTGACCCATCTGAACTGTCGCTGGTCGACGCTTGTGGACGGCCAGTGGCGGGAGCTGGCTCGCGATCGGCCGACCCAGTCCTATGATTTCGGCTGGTGGGACGGGCGGGTGCGGCACTATCTGGCCCGACGTCCGAACGAGCAATATTTCGGGCTGGGCGAGCGGTCGGGCGCGATGGACCGGGCCGGGCGACGCTTTCGGATGAACAATATCGACGCCATGGGCTATGACGCCCGCACGTCAGACCCGCTCTACAAGCACATTCCCTTCTATATTGCGCGCGACCCGGCGACGGGCGTCAGCGGCGGCTTCTTCTACGACACCCTGTCCGATTGCAGCTTCGATTTCGGCTGCGAGCATTCCAACTATCACGGTCCCTATCGCAGCTTCACCGCCGATCACGGCGATCTGGACCTCTATGTCATCGCCGGGCCGGATATTGCGCAGATCGTGCGCAGCTTCACCTGGCTGACCGGGCGGCCCGCTGCGACACCGGACTGGGCGCTCGACTATTCGGGTTCGACCATGAGCTATACCGATGCGCCGGACGCTCAGGCGCAGATGGGCCAGTTTCTGGCGCAGCTGAAGGCCCACGATCTGCCGTGCGGCTCCTTCCACCTGTCTTCGGGCTACACCTCCATTGGCGACAAGCGCTATGTCTTCCATTGGAACCGCGACAAATTCCCTGACCCGCGGGGCTTTGTCGACAGCTATGAACAGGCGGGCGTGAAGCTGATCGCCAATATCAAGCCGGCGCTGCTGCTCGACCACCCGCAATATGACGCCTGTGCGGACAAGGGTCTGTTCCTGTCCGACGTCACGGGCGAGCCGGTGTTTGAACAGTTCTGGGACGCGCCGGGCGCCTATCTGGACTTCACCAATCCGGACACGGTGGCGTGGTGGAAGGCCAATGTGCGCACCCAGCTTCTGGAGCTTGGCGTCGCCGCCACCTGGAACGACAATAATGAGTTCGAAGTCACCAACCCCGCCGCTCGCGCCGCCGGGCATGGCGCGCCGTTTCGGGCGTTGGAGATGAAGCCGCTTCAGACCCTTTTGATGTTGAAGGCGTCGAAAGAGGCCCAGTTGGACCATGCGCCGGATCGCATCCCGTTCCTGATCTCGCGTGCGGGCGCGGCCGGCATGCAGCGCTACGCCCAGACCTGGTCGGGCGACAACTACACCTCATGGGAGACCCTGCGCTGGAATATCCGGATGGGGCTGGGTCTGGCCCTGAGCGGCGTCTCCAACACCGGACATGACGTGGGCGGGTTTGCGGGACCGCGGCCGGAGGCGGAGCTGTTCCTCCGCTGGATCGGCTTTGGCGTCTTCATGCCGCGTTTTTCGATCCATTCGTGGAATGACGACGGATCGGTCAATGAGCCCTGGATGTTCCCCGACCATATTGATGATGTCCGCCGACTGATGGCGCTGCGAACCCGGCTCAATCCCGTCATCAAGTCCGCGCTGGCGCGGTATCGCGACGCCTATGAGCCGGTCATCCGTCCGATCTTTTTTGACTTCCCCGACGATCCCCATGCCTTTGACGATGGCGACGATTTCCTGCTCGGCGATACGGTTCTGGTTGCGCCGGTCGTGGATAAGGGCGCCACGACCCGAAAGGTGCGGCTCCCCGCCGGCGCTGTGTGGCGCAATGGCTGGACGGGCGCGCGGGTCGAAGGCGGTCAGACGGTGATCGAACCGGCCCCGCTGGATCGTCCGCCCTATTTCCTGCGCCAGATCTGACGCGATCCGCGCCGCCCGATCGCGCCTGTGACGCACCTGGCGTAAAGTCGGCCGTCACCGCCGTTGTCGCCCTTTACGGAGCCGCGGCGCAGTGATCTAAATTGCAGATGACCCGCACCCTGTCCCTGGCCGTCGCCCTGTTCCTGTCCGCCGCCAGCATCGCTGTCGCAGATCCGGCCAGCTATTCCGTCATATTCGGCGCCAAGATCGTGGGTCATCTGGTCGCCACGCCCAATGGCGATGTCACGACCATCGATTTCGACATCAAGAACAATGGTCGCGGCCCGTCCAGCCTGGAAACCATTCGCATGGGGCCCGACGGCCTGCCGACGGACTGGTCCATCAAAGGCGCCACCACCTTCGGCTCCAAGGTGGAGGAGCATTTCCATCAGTCTGGCGGCAAGGCTGAATGGCTCGATTCCACGGGCAAGGGCTCGGCGAAGCTGACAGCGCCCGGGCTCTATGTGACGCAGGCGGGCAGTCCGTGGGCGGAGGGTGTCTACGCCAGGGCGCTGCTGAAGGCGCCGGGCATGACCCTGCCGGTCCTGCCCGGCGGCGCGCTCACCCTGGTCAAGGGGGAGGCGATTGCGGTCACGGGCGAGGGCGGTCCGCTGACGGTGACGCGCTATACGCTCGGCGGCATCGACCTGACGCCGGAATCCCTGTTGCTGGACGACAAGGGAGAGCTGTTCGCCTCGGTCAGCGCCAGTTCGATTCTGGTCCGCAAGGGCTATGAGGGCGAGGAGACGCGCCTGCGCGGCATGGCGGCGGCCTGGTCGAAGCAGCGCTTCATCGACATTGAGAAGGACGTCGCTCACCGCTATGGGGCGCCGGTGCGCATCCGGAACGTCCGCATTTTTGACCCCAAGACCTCGGCCCTGACCCAGCCGGTCAGCGTTCTGGTGAACGGGCGCAGCATCGCCGCCATCGAGGCGGTGGACAGCCCCGCCACGCCCGGCGAGGTGACCATTGACGGCGCGGGCGGCGCGCTCGTCGCGGGCATGTATGAGATGCACGCCCATCTGCAGCAGTCCGGCGCGCTTTTGAACCTGATGGCGGGCACGACCACGGTGCGCGACATGGGCAATGACAACGCTGTGCTCGACAATCTGGTCAACCAGATCGAGACCGGCGAGATCGGCGGGCCGCATGTGATCCGCTCGGGCTTCATCGAGGGGCGAAGCCCCTTCAGCGCCAATAACGGCTTCGTCGTCGACAGTCAGGACAAGGCGATTGACGCCGTGCGCTGGTATGGCGCGCGCGGCTACTGGCAGATCAAGATCTATAATTCGATGAACCCGGCCTGGGTTCCGGCCATTGTGGCCCAATCCCATGCTCTGGGCATGCGGGTGGCGGGTCACGTCCCGGCCTTCTCCAACGCCGACGCCATGATGACGGCGGGCTATGACGAGATGACCCATATCAACCAGTTCATGCTGGGCTGGGTGATCAAGCCGGACGAGGACACGCGCACCCTGTTCCGCCTGACCGCGTTGAAGCGTCTGCCCGACCTCGACCTGAAGAGCGACCGGGTCCAGCACACGATCCAGCTGATGGTGGACGGTCACAAGGCGATTGACCCGACTCTGGGCATTCATGAGCAACTGACCCAGAACCGGGACGGACAGGTTCCACCGGGCGCGGTCGACTATTTTGATCACATGCCGATCGGCTGGCGGCGTGAATCCATGAAGGCCTGGGTCGACACCTCGGCGCCGGGGGACGACAAGGCCTATCGCGCCGCCTTCGACAAGATCATCGACACGGTGCGCATCCTGCATGACCGGGGCGTATTCATCCTGTTCGGCACAGACACGGGCGGCTCCTTTACCTATCACCGCGAGCTGGAGCTCTATCAGCGGGCGGGCATGACGGCGCCGGAAATCCTGACCCGCGCCACCCTGGATTCTGCCCGGTATGCCGGTCAGGACCAGACCATGGGGTCGATCGAAAAGGGCAAGCTGGCCGACTTCTTCCTCGTGCCTGGCGATCCGACCAAGGACCTGAAGGCGATCAAGACGATTCGCATGGTGGTCAGGGACGGGGTCTTCTATTACCCGACCGAGGTCTATCCGCGGTTCGGCATCACCCCCTTCACCACCGCGCCGACCGTGACCCTTCCCGTCAAATAGGCGGCGGGACCCGCGCCCCGCATTTACGCACAGGGAGCTTCAGCATGCTCGACCGCCGGTCATTTCTGTTGTCCGCCGCTGCGGGGGCCGTCCTTGCCGGCGCGCCAGCCTCGCCGGTCTTCGCCGATGCGGTTGCGGGCGATGCGCGGCTCGGCGCGCTGTTTGACGCCTTCTTTCAGGAAAACCTCCAGCGCTCGCCGGAGGGCGCCACTCAGCTCGGCCTCGACAAGGGCGCCAATGCCGACCTCAGATCGAGGCTGACAGATCGCGGACCGGGTCAGCATCAGCGCGACCTGGCGGCCGTGGAGAGCCAGTTGCAGCGCCTGACCGCGCTGGACCGTTCCGCCCTGACTGGCGCGGATGCGGTCAATTATGACACGGTGCTCTATGCGCTGAAGACGTCGAAACGTCTGGCGCAATTCGATTTCGGCGGGCGCTCCTACGGGCCGTCGCCCTATGTGATCAGCCAGTTGACGGGCGCCTATCAGTCCGTTCCCGACTTCCTCGACACAAAGCACCGGATCGACACCACAATCGACGCCGACGCCTATCTGTCCCGACTGGAACAATATGCGGCAGTGCTGGACCAGGAAACGGCGCGACTGGAGCGCGATGTGGCGGCGGGCGTGGCGCCTCCGGACTTTCTGCTGGACGAAACCCTGTCGCAGTTAGGGCAGGGGCGGACGGCAGGGGTGGATAACAAGCTCGTCCAGTCTCTGGCGCGGCGCGCGGCGGCCAGGGGACTGGGCGCGTCCTATGGCGCGGCGGCGGCCAGGCTCTATGACGACAAGGTGGCCCCGGCTCTGGATCGTCAGTTGGCGGCGTTGAAAAAGGTGCGCAGCGGCGCCCAGCATGATCCCGGCGTGTGGCGCTTCGACAAGACGGGCGAGTTCTTCGCCGCTTGCCTGCAATCAGCGACCACGACGCAGAAATCACCGGAAGAGATTCACCAGATCGGTCTGGAGCAGGGGCGGATGGTGTCGGCCCGAATTGACGGGCTTCTCAAGGCCCGCGGTCTGACGACGGGGACGGTGGCGGCGCGGATTCAGGGTCTCTACAAGGACCCAGGCCTCTATTTTGGCCAGGATGAAGCTGGCAAGGCGCGACTGATCGCCTATTGCTATGAACGGCTGGATGCGGTTCGCACGCGCCTGCCCAAGGTGTTCAAGCGCATCCCGCCTTACCGTTTCGAAGTGCGCGCAGTGCCGTCCGACATTGATACGGGCGCGCCGCTCGCCTATTCGCAGGCGCCGTCGCTGGATGGCCGGCCGGGCATTGTCTATTTCAATCTGCACGATACGGCGGAATGGCCGCGCTGGAACATCCCCACGACCGTCTATCACGAGGGCCTGCCGGGACATCAGATGGAGAGCGGGCTGGCGCTCGCCAATCCAGGCCTGCCCCTGATCCGCAAGTCGATGGGCTTTTCCGCCTATGCCGAGGGCTGGGCGCTCTATACCGAGCAACTGGCGGACGAGCTTGGCATGTATGAGGACGACCCTTTGGGCCAGATCGGCTATCTGAAGGGTCAGTTGTTCCGTTGTGGGCGGCTGGTGGTGGACACCGGCATTCACCATTTCCGCTGGACACGCGAAAAGGCGGTCGCCTATCTGACCGGTCTGGATGGAGATGCTGTCGGCTCGACCACGCGTGAGATCGACCGCTACTGTTCTATTCCCGGTCAGGCCTGCAGTTACAAGGTGGGCCACAATACCTGGACCGCTGCAAGGGCGCGGGCGGAAAAGGCGCTGGGATCGCGCTATGACATCAAGGACTTTCACGAGGTCGGCCTCAATTGCGGGCGCGTGCCGCTTGAGGTGCTGGACGGGGTGATTGATCGCTGGATCGCCCAGAGCCGGACCTAGGCATTTTGCGGGTGGTCCTGAGGCGGCGTCGATGTGACGCCTGAGCGATTGACCCGGTCGAAAAACGCCGAATAAGTCGAGACTCAGTTGAGCTTCAGGTTGAGGCGGACCATGCGGGTTGTTGGATTCAAGATCGTGCTGGGCGCGCTGCTTGCCCTTGCGGCGTCCCCGTGCTGGGCGCAGGCCAATTGCCAGCTGAATGTGTTGGCGGAACTGCCCGTGACCATGTCCGGCCTTCGCCCGCTGGTGCCCGTCAAGATCAATGGTCACGATCTGATGCTGACCGCCGATTCCGGGGCGTTTTTCAGCACCTTGTCCGTGTCCAAGGCCAATGAGCTGCAACTGCACAAGACCAGCACGCCGCCTAATTTCCAGCTGACCGGCGTTGCCGGCTTCGCCGATTCCTGGGTCACGCGGGTCGACGAGTTTCAGCTGGCCAATATTCCGCTGAAGCGGGTGGAGTTTCTGGTGGCCGGCCTGTCCGGCGACATCGGCGCGGGCCTGTTGGGTCAAAATGTTCTGGGCCTGGGCGATGTGGAGTATGATCTGCCGCACGGCGCCATCCGGCTGTGGCGGCCAAAGGAATGCGCCAATGTCTCCCTGGCCTATTGGGCCAAGGACAAGCCCTACGCCATTCTTCGCACGGAGACGCCGAACGAGCGCAACCGGCACACAAGGGCGCAGGTGCAGGTCAATGGCCACACCCTGACGGCCACGTTTGACACGGGGGCCGGAACGACGGTGATCAGCCGCCGCGCCGCGGCCGCGGCTGGCGTCAATATTGACGATCCGGGCGTGACCTCGGCCGGCGTATCGGGCGGCGTGGGGGCGGCGACGACGAAGATATGGCGCGCCAGTTTCGCCAGTTTCAAGGTGGGTGACGAAGAGGTTCGGAACCTCAAGCTGTTCATCACCGATCGCCTGATCGACAACGACATGCTGCTTGGCGCGGATTTCTTTATTTCCCACAGGGTCTTGGTCTCCAACAGCCAGCACAGGATCTATCTGACCTATGAGGGCGGGCCGGTCTTCAACTCCGCTGTGGAGGCGCATGAGCGCGACCGCGACGGCAAGGGCGAGCACAAGGTCGAGGCCAGTCTGAGCGCTGAGGCGGATCCCACCGACGCCGACGGATTTTCACGTCGCGGCATGGCGGCCTTTTCCCGCAACGAGATCGACAAGGCGCTGGCTGATCTCAACAAGGCCGTGGACATGGCCCCGCAGGAGCCGCGCTATCTGTTGGAGCGCGCCCGGATTCAGGCGGGGGCCAAGAAGGTCTTCTTGGCCATGGCTGATCTGGACGCCGCGATCCGGCTGAAGCCCGACGAGGTCGACGCCCTGATCGCGCGCGCGCGCCTGAAGATCGGGGGCAATGATGCGGTCAGCGCCCTGACCGACCTCGACGCCGCATCCCGCGTCCTGCCCAAACAGGCCGATGCGCGGCTGACCCTGGCGGACATGTATGACCGGGTCGACAAGCCGGATCTGGCCCTGATGCAGGCGGACCTGTGGGTGGAAAATCACCCCGACAATCCGATGCTCGGCCACGCCCTGAATACACGCTGCTGGGCGCGGGCCATACTGGGCGTGGAGCTGGACAAGGCCCTGCATGACTGTGACCGCGCGGTCAATCTCCAGCCCAGGGTGGCTGCCCCGCTTGTCAATCGCGGTCTGGTCCATTTGAGACGGCAGGAATGGCAGGCGGCGCTGAAGGATGATGAGGCGGCCTTGGCGATCAATCCCAGGGCGGCCTGGGCGCTCTATGGTCGCGGCACAGCCCGCGCGCGACTCGGCGAGGCTGAGGCGGGAGAGGCCGATGTGAAGGCGGCGCACGCCCTGTGGTCCCGGCTCGACGAGCAGATCAAGCGCTATAATCTGGCGCCCTGAGCCTTTCCGCGTCGGCTGGGCCAGAGACGATGGCAGCCTGCGCTTGCGTCTTTATCTGGCCAAGACGGGCCTTTTCCTTCTAACCTGGCGCTTGCGGATCGAGGGGCTTTCGCCCCGCGATGCGCAGACCACTGACATCTGTTCCTGACCATTCCCGAAGACCCCGCCATCCGGGCGGCCATTCTGACGTCGGAGGCCTCCATCGAGGACCTGGCCAAGTTTCGCCTGCCGGTGCAGATCAGTCTCGCCGCCGGGGCCTTCAAGGTCCTGGACGTCATCGACGCGTTGAAGGCGGGCATGTCCTGGCTTCAGCGCATGGCCGCCATCCCTTTGCATTGTGATCCCGTGAAACTGTCCCCCCTTGTTGTTCAAACCGCGCTGGGTCTGATCCTGTCAATGACGCTGGTTCTGGCCGCTCGTGCGGCGCCGGAAGAGATTCAGGTCTATCAGGATGACCTGTCCAATCCCGGTCAGTTCGGCGTGGACGTGCACCAGAACTATGTTCTGTCGGGCAAGTCCGGGGGCGACTATGCCGGGGCGGAGCCCTCGCTGCACACCTACAGATTGACGCCGGAATTCTATCTCGGGATCACCAAAAATCTTGAGGCGGGGTTCTATATTCTGTCGTCTGTGACGCCGGACGGAACGGTGGCGATTGACGGGGAAAAGGCGCGGCTGAAGTTCATCGCGCCTCGACCGTCTGACCAGAAATGGTACTGGGGCGCCAATCTGGAGGTCGGCGAGGTGCGGCGTCGTTTTGATCAAAACCCCGGCCATGCGGAGATGAAGGGCATTTTCGGCGGCGAGGCCGGGCCGTTTGTCTATGCGGTGAACGGCAATATTGACTGGACCCTGTCAGGTCCCAAACCCGTGCCTGTCTCTTTCGAGCTGGATACGAAGCTGAACTACAAGCTCTCCGAAAAACTTCAGGCAGGGGTGGAGACCTATAATGGCGCCGGTCCCTTCAAGGCTCTTGGACCGCTCAAGAAAAACGATCAGTTCGTCTATGCCGTGGTGGATTTCAACCTGGCCGGACATGACGTCAATCTTGGACTTGGCCGCAACCTGACAAATATCAGCGATGGTTGGGTGGCGAAGGTCATTATCGGCTCCCATTTCTAGCCCGGCCTGCGGCGCCATTGCCAGTCGATCGGATTTCGCCCTATCATCGGGTTCCGATCAGAACACATAATCAGAAGAGACCGTCGGATCATGGACCTGAATTTCTCCCCCGAAGACGAAGTGTTCCGCCAGGAGGTCCGAAGCTGGATCGCGGCGGAATTTGACGACGACCTGCGTCAGGCCATGTCCCAGACGAAGAACGGTTATCTCGACAAGGCGCGTCTGGCGCGCTGGCAGAAGAAGCTGGCCTCGAAGGGGTGGCTGGCGGTGGACTGGCCGGTCGAATATGGCGGCCCAGGCTTTACCGCGACCCAGCGCTACATCTGGGGGGTGGAGATGGCCGCCGCCAATGTTCCGCCGACGATCCCGTTTGGCGTGCGCATGTGCGCGCCTGTTTTGATGGCCTTCGGGTCGGAGGAACAGAAGGCCGAGCACCTTCCGGCCATGCGCAATTTTGATCGCTGGTGGTGCCAGGGCTATTCAGAGCCCGGCTCAGGCTCTGATCTGGCTGCGCTGCAGATGCGCGCCGACCGGGATGGCGAGGACTATATCCTCAACGGCTCCAAGATCTGGACCACGCTGGCCCAGCACGCGGACTGGATCTTCTGTCTGGTCCGCACCAGCCAGGAGGCCAAGCGTCAGGACGGCATTTCCTTTGTGCTGGTGGACATGACCACGCCAGGCATTTCGGTTCGTCCCCTGCCGACGCTGGACGGTCCGCTGGAGGGCCTGCAGGAGATCAATCAGGTCTTCTTCGACAATGTGCGCGTTCCTGTGAGGAACCGCATTGGCGAGGAGGGCAAGGGCTGGACCTACGCCAAGTATCTGCTGGAGTTCGAACGCGGCAACGCCTATGCGCCGGGCCTGAACGCCCAGTTGAAAAAGGTCCGCAAGATCGCCGCCAAGGCGCCCGCCGACGGCGGCGAGCCCATCCTCCAGGACCCCGATTTCCGCCGCAAGCTGGCGGAGATGGAGATCCGGATAGAGGCGTTGAACGCCACGGAGCTTCAGGCCTTTTCCGGCCGCGAATCCGGCGCGCGCATGGGGGCCATCTCCTCCATGCTGAAGTGTCAGGGCTCGGAGACCCAGCAAGCCATCACCGAACTGGCCCTGGAGGCGGTGGGTCTCTACGGGTCCCCCTATGTCGGGGACGGGCTTGTGGAGCTGTCGACCAACGAGATGAAGCCCGGGCCTGACTATGCCTGGCCGGCCGCCGGCGCCTATTTCAACTATCGCAAGACCTCGATCTATGCGGGTTCCAACGAGATCCAGCACAATATCATGGCCAAGGCCATTCTGGGCCTTTGAGCCGCAGGATCTGACGGCGGCGTCCCTTCGCCCGGAGGGGCAAGGGACGCAATCGCCTTGTCACCGGACAGGCCAATGGTTAGCGTCTGGTCAGATAGGCGGTTGTGATCGTGTGGAGCGTTCCGCGACCCACTAAGGGAGGAACGCGACATGTCCAGGTCATCCGGCGCCAGCCTTGTTATTCTGATCGTTTCCGCCCTGGCCCTGTGCGGGGCGGGGCGGGCGCAGACGCCGCCGGCCGTTCCGGGTGTGGATGCGCCGGAACTCGCCAAGCTGGGTCCCTCGCCGGTCGGCGTCGTATCCTACGAATTTGTCCAGCCCGCCCAGCTCGACCCCCTGCAGGGCAAGGATGCGCCCGCCGTGTCGGATCGACGGCTCAGGGCCCGCATCTGGTATCCGGCGGCGACAGCCGGCGTCGGCGTCGTCTATCAGACGGCGCTGCCCGGCTCGGACGGCCGTGACGTGGCGTTCACGGTGCCGGGTCTGGCGGTAGAAGGCGCCAAGGCGGCCAGCGGGCGTTTTCCGCTGGTGATCCTGGCGCATGGATATAGCAACACCCCTGAGGTCCTGTCCTGGCTGGGCGAGAACCTGGCCAGTAAGGGCTATGTCGTTGTGGCGCCCGACTTTCGCGATCCGCCCATCATTGACCGTTCGAAGGTGGCGGGCCCCTTTACGCGGCGGCCATTGGATGTCGCCTTCATCGCGCGCAACGCCCAGCAACTCAGCCGGCAGGGCGTGGGCCCGTTCGCCGCCGCAGATGCTCAGCAGATGGCCTTGATCGGCTATTCCATGGGCGGATACGGCGTTTTGACGGCGGCTGGCGCGCCGCTCAATCCCGCCCTTGCGCCGATGTCGCGCGGCGCCTTGTCCCCCTATGTGTCCGGCGGCGGCAAGGCGTCTGATCTGCGGATCGAGCATGTGAAGGCCGTAGTCGCCATTTCTCCCGCCTCGCGACTTGGGGGCATGGGCCTTTGGGCGGGGGATGGCGTGGGCGCAATCACATCGCCGACGCTCTTCATCGTCGGAAGTCAGGATCACAGCGTCGGCTATGATCCTGGCGTGCGGACCCTGTTCAACGCCGAGACCCATGCGCCGCGGTATCTGCTCACCTTTCTGGAGGCGGGCCACAGCATCGCCCTGATCGGCGCCCCGCCGCAGATGCAGGGCTCCTATTACAACAAGGACTGGTTTGAAGACCCCGTCTGGCGCAAGGACCGGCTGATGGCGATCGAGGCGCATTTCATCACCGCCTTCCTCGACCGATACGTCAAGAACGACCTGGCCAAGGCCGCCTATCTGGATGTGGCGGAGGAAAGATCGGACGACGGCGCCTGGCCTGACGCGCCAGCCGGGCGCTATGCGGGCTACAGTCCCGGCCTTCCCGTCACGCAATGGAAGGGCTTCCAACAGAACCATGCGTCCGGCATGCTGATGGAGTTCCGACCCGGTTCCTGATCCGGCGACCTGACCTGCCCGTTCGATTGTCATCGCTGTCTGCAGGAGATTCGACTTCCTATTGCTTCCCGAATGAAATATTGGCATCTGTGATCTCAAATTATTTCAGGTAACCATTCGGGCGGGGGGCGCGGATCGATGGCAATTCAGAAGTCCGGCGACGGGGTTCGAAGTCTGCGAAATTTGATGCGCGCGGGATCAACCTCGCGTTTGATTAATCTGATTAAACTCAATAGCGACGCCTCGCCCCTCGAACACGCTCGGGCGCCTAAAATGTTTGTGAACCAACGTTTAGAGCGTTCATTCATTTTGAAGCATACGCTTCGCAGCGATGAAGCCGACAGTCTTGACCTGCCTTCCAGAAATATCACCAAGCTGATTATTCCGTTTGACGTTGAAAATCTCAGCGGCGGTGGGCGCTATGTTATTGTCGGCGCCCCGGGCTGGCAGTCAGAACTGACCCTGGCTTGCGGAACCAGCGGTCGGGATCAGGATGTCGCGACCCTGCGGCATCTCGATCGTCTGCCTTCGTTTGACCCTTTCCTGTTGCGCGGCTGGTTTGAAATCCTCAATCAGCATCCGTCCGATCACTATTTCCAGGTTCCGGCGAGCGACTGGAAAGATATCCATGCGATGTCGCTGCGCGAAATGTCGGAACTGGTCGCCCTGTCGCTCGGTTCAGTGGCGACAGACGGAGCGGTCGACATTCTTGTCCGGAAGATGATGAATGTGCGTTGCGGCGCAGAACTTGCCGGACTGAGAAACACGCTGCAGATCGAAGAGTCCAAGTTCGAAGAATGCATGTTCTGTTGGCGAGGATTTCTCTTTTACAAGTGGATGCTGGCGCGGATGAAGTCGTCCCTGCCGACCTGTCTCACAGATATGAGCAAGCGAACCGCAAGCGCCGGCGCGGCTGCCAACAGGGATCGTCGCCTGGCGCTGGAAAAGATTCGTGTACTGATTACCCGCAAAATGATCTCGTCCTGCGATGAGGCGGCCCGGACGCTGAAAGAATATGACGAGGCCTACAAGCTCCTTGTCGCCGCGCGAAATCCTGGACTTTTTCGGGATTTTCTACTCGGCTCGCCGGCAAAATTCGTCGATATCGGCCAATGCCTCGGCAGTGTGATGCACATAATCCAGTTCTGGGCCTTCAACACCTCAAACCAGGGGGCGCGCCGACAGGGCTATGAGGATCTGGAGCATCTGTTCAAGGATTTCGCAGATAGTCTGGGTTTGTTGTGAACCACCCGGCCAAGGGCTGATCCGTCGTTTGCCGCCAAGCCAGCGCCCTTTGCGCCTCTTTTGGCCGATCTGGTGCGGGAAAAAAGGTCACACAAGCCCATTAGGCTGCGCTGGAGGCGGATGTGATTGCATCTGCCGATGATGTGGCCAGAAACATCGTCAGAGCGGTTGGGAAGACAAAATGCGCTTAGGGTCTGTATTGAAATTGGCGGTCGGAATCTGGTGCGCCGCCAGTGCGGTTATTGCGGCCCCCCCGCCGACGGACCCCAGGCTTGTGGTCGTCATCTCTGTCGATCAGTTCAGCCTGAACCTCTATCGCGCCTATAGCGCCAGCTTCACGGGCGGGCTGAAGCGGATGTCGAGCGGGCTGGTCTTCACCGGATATCAGAGCCACGGCGCGACGGAGACCTGTCCTGGCCATTCCACCCTGATGACCGGCGACCATCCCAGCAAGACCGGTATTGTCGCCAACAACTGGTACGACCGCAAAACCGGCTCCAACCTCTATTGCGTCAGCCAGACGGGCACCGCCGATGCCGAGGCCAAGACCAGCGCGTTGCTGAAGGTGGATACGCTGGGCGACTGGCTCAGACGCGCCCAGCCCGATGCGCGGGTGTTTTCAGTGTCCGGCAAGGATCGCGCCGCCATCATGATGGCGGGCCACAACCCGACGGCTGTCTATTGGTGGGACGACGGCATAGGTTTCAACACCTCGCCTTTTGCAGGTCCTGCCGATGCTGCGACCCGCGCGCCGGCCCAGCGATTTGACCGCGCGGTGCTGAGCGACTGGTCGCGCAAACCGCCGGTCCTGTGGTCAACGGATCTGGCCCAGGCGTGCAAGGGGCATGAGCATCCTTTCACCATCGGCCAGACCACCTGGTCGGACCATGTGCCGCCGGACACAAATGCGGAGTCTGAGACCGGCGAGGGCTGGATCGCATCATCCGCCTTTGCGGGCGAGCTGCGCGCTTCGCCCATGCTGGATCATCTGACGGTCCAGTTCGCGGGTGATCTGGTCGAGCGCCAAAAGCTGGGCCGCGGCGCCGGGCGTGATCTCTTGACGATCAGCCTGTCCGCCACGGACCATATCGGCCATCGGTTCGGCCCTGGCGGCGCGCAGATGTGCGCCCAGATGGCCGCGCTCGACGCCTC
>CAIOJR010000186.1 GCA_903858685.1 uncultured Caulobacterales bacterium
GCTTCGTACGGCTGATCTTCTGCTCCTTCATTGCCTGAAGGAGTTGCCAGGCAATCACCTCTTTGATGGCTTTCGCCTGAAACTCTTCAAGAAGGCCTTCGCCTTCGAGGAAACTGTCGAGGGTCGAACCGCGGTGGAGGCTATCAGCCATTATCGATCTCCTTTTGCCGTTTACGCGCCAAATCCAATTCGGCCGGGGGTGTCTTCTGGGCCTTTTTGATGAACCCGTGGACGGCGTAGAGTTCGCCGCCATGGAAAGAGAACAACACCCGGGCGATCGTGCCGTCCGGTAGTGAAGTTCGCACCTCAAACAACCCCGATCCCATCGGGCGAACCAGCGGCATGCCAACCGGCCATCGATATTGGACCCGCTGCAGATCGAGTCCGACGAGACGTTTGTGGGCCGCCGGAAGGTGAGTAAGCCAATCTCGAACAGGCTCCGACCCGGAAGCAGTTCGGTAAAATACCAGCTCGATTTTGGAGGGCGGCTTTTCCAGGGGCACGACTTCAACTATTGAGCTGCACCATATATAGTGCATCCCGTTTGGAGGCAAGCTTACAATGTGGCCGTCGTGGGTGCGCGAGCTTCAAGTCCGCGGTTCGTTTTCCATCTCGAACGCCCGCTTCCCTCGCCGTCGCCAGACTTCGCGTAGTGCTGGACCACCTTCTCCCGATAGCATGTCTGATAGCGCCATCATGGCGCCCAGCAGGGTCGAGCGATCATCGTCTGTCAGATCGACGAGCCCCGCCTTCTGAACAAGGCCACCCAGCTCGATCAGATGTCGGGTGCGGGCCCGACGCTCGACCGCCCAGGCTCTCTGGTCGGACCTAGCCTTGGCGGCCTCAGCGCGAGCTGTCATCTGCCGCACTCTTCGCATCGCCCGATCCGTCGCCTGGAGGGCTGACAGCTTTGCGGGGCTTGCGGCGGTCTTGAAAAAACGCCTGCCCATGTCGGCGCCAACCCTCCACGATCTGAGGATTGTCTTCCTTGACGATGGCGAGGAGGGCGCCGGCCAGCACGACGGGGTCGAGCTGTGAGGCGCCGGCCGCATAGACGAGGTCGCCGAGCTGGGTCGCTTTCTTCGTCTTCAGCGCTTTGGCCTTGTCCTTGAGCGCCTTCAGTTCGGTCTCGATGTCTTTGGGAGTGCGGGCCATGTTCAAGTCCTGCCGTCGAGGCGCTTGGCCATGGTGATGACCGGCGCCCGGAAGAGACCCAACTGCTCGTAGAACCGAAGGGCGCCCAGATTGTCGGCGTCCACCAGAAGCTGAAGGATGCGGCCGCCCCGGTCCTGAACCCAGTGCTCGGCGGCATCCATCATCTGGCGGCCTAGACCCTGTTTGCGGCGCGATGGATCGACGCCGAGATAGTGAACCATGCCGACGCGACCCTCGAGGTCGACCATGACGGTGGCGCAGATCTCGTCTGCTATGCGCCCCAAGAGAACCGTCGCGTCATCTGCTTCCATGGCCGACTGAAGATCCCGCCCAGGCTCATCGTTTTCGGATTCCAGGAAGCCGCAATTCACCCAAAAGCGCAGGACGGCTTCGGTGTCTGCCGCTGCAACTTCACTCACGATCACGGCGGACCACCCCTCTCTGCCATGCGGGAACTGAATCACACCTAACCCTTGCTGTCCATCATGAAAAGGCGATCAGACTTTGAGTGCGCGCTTATACGTCGTTGCACGACGTTGGCGATTGAGGTAGCGAAGGGTGGGAGAGTTTGAAAGAGGATGGCCGCATCTTGACCCTGGAAGAGTTCCGCAATCTGGCCCGGTCCATGGACGGGGTGCATGTGTCCAACCGGCTTGGAACCGAGACCCTGGTGGTGGGGTCCGAGGCCATGGGAAGCCTGGGCTGGCCAGATCCGGGCCATGCCATGTTGCAGCTTCGGCCAGAGGATCAGATGCAGATGATGGGGCTGGCTCCAGCGGTGTTTGCCCCGGTGCTGGGGGCGGCGGGCAAGCGAGGCGGGACCTTGGTGGCGCTTCGGGCTTTGACGGTGGAGCAGGCTGTACCGGCGCTGAAGGCGGCGTTTAGTCGGGCGCAGGCGAGGCCGGTCCGCGCCGGGCTTGGGGTTAAGCCGCCCCAGGCGCTGCGCTGAGGGACGCGGCGTGGCCATCTATCACTTCAGCGCCAAGGTGATCAGTCGGGCCAACGGGTCGAGCGCCGTGGCCGCGGCGGCCTATCGCTCGGCCTCGCGGCTGGAGGATGAGCGGCTGGGGCGGGCGCATGACTTCAGCAACAAGGCTGGGGTGGTGCATTCGGAGGTGATGGCTCCGGAGGGGGCTCCAGAGCGCTGGTCGGACCGTGAGGTGCTTTGGAATGAGGTGGAGGCGGGGGAGAAGCGCAAGGATGCGCAGCTGGCCCGTGAGGTGGAGTTCTCAATACCACGAGAGATGAGCCGCGAGCAGGGCGTGGCCCTGGCCCGGGACTTTGTGAAGTCCGAGTTTGTGGGCCGGGGCATGGTGGCCGATCTTAATGTGCACTGGGATGTGGGGCCGGATGGACAGGCCAAGCCCCATGCTCACGTGATGCTGTCCATGCGCGAGGTGACGCTGGACGGGAGCGGGGAGGGGACCTTTGGCCAGAAGGTCCGGGCGTGGAACTCGACGGAGCTGTTGACTGAGTGGCGGGAGCGGTGGGCCGGCCATGTGAATGAGCGCCTGGCCGAGCTCGATATTGATGTCAGGATCGATCACCGGACCTTGGAGGCTCAGGGGATTGATCTGGAGCCTCAGAACAAGATCGGGGCCGCCGGCATGCGCCGCGAAGAGCGGGGCGAGGATGCGGAGCGGGCGGCGGATCATCGCCAGATCGCCCGGCGCAATGGCGAGAGGATCATCGCCGATCCCTCAGTGGCTCTGGACGCCATCACCCAGCAGCAGTCGACCTTTACCGAGCATGACCTGGCCCGGTTTGTTCATCGCCATAGCGATGACGCCCAGCAGTTTGCCGAAGCGCTGAGTGCGGTGAAGGCCTCGCCGGAGCTGGTGGCTCTGGGTGTGGATGGGAAGGGGAGGGAAAGGTTCTCGACCCGGGATATGCTGGCGGTGGAACAGCGGCTGGAACTGAGCGCAGCGATCCTGGCCGATCGTCAAGGGCATGGGGTCTCGGCGGCGGACACACATGCAGGGATGGCCGCCGCCGAGGGTCGCGGTCTGCGGCTTGGGGCCGAACAGGGCGACGCTCTTGGACATATAGTGGGCTCGGGCGACCTTGCCATGGTGGTGGGCTATGCCGGGACGGGCAAGAGCGCCATGCTGGGCGTGGCTCGAGAGGCCTGGGAGCGGGCGGGCTACACGGTACGCGGTGCGGCCTTGTCCGGGATTGCGGCGGAGAGTCTTGAGGCCGGATCCGGGATCTCGTCCAGGACCATAGCCAGTCTGGAGCATGGCTGGGCCCAGGAGCGGGAGCTTCTGACCTCCTCAGATGTGCTTGTGATCGACGAGGCCGGGATGATCGGGTCCCGGCAGATGGATCGGGTCTTGCTGGCGGCAAGGAGCGCGGGCGCCAAGGTGGTGCTGGTGGGGGATGCGGAGCAGCTGCAGGCCATTGAGGCGGGCGCCGCCTTCAGGGCCCTGACCGAGCGCCATGGGGCGGCGGAGATCACTGAGATCCGGCGTCAGAAGGAGGCCTGGCAGCGGGAGGCGACGCGAGAGCTGGCCACCGGCCGCACCAGCGCCGCGCTGGAGCGGTATGAGGCCGCGGGCCGGGTTCTGGGGCTTAAGACCCGCGCAGAGGCGAGGCAGGCTCTGGTCGCCGGCTGGGATGAGGTGCGTCAGGCTCAGCCCGCAGCCAGTCAGGTGATGCTGGCCCATACCCGCGCTGATGTGGCCGAGCTCAATCAGCTGGCCCGGGCCCGCATGCGCCAAGGCGGGGCCTTAGGCGAAGACCAGATCCTCGCCACCGAGCGAGGGGAGCGGAGCTTCGCCCCTGGCGATCGTCTGATGTTCCTGCGCAATGAGCGCTCACTCGTCGTCAAGAACGGCTCTCTCGGCGTCGTTGAAGCCATTGAAGGCTCTCGTCTGACCGTTCGCCTAGATGGCGAAGATCATCGTCAGATCGCCTTTGATCTGAAGGACTACGCCCATATCGACCATGGCTACGCCTCAACCATTCACAAGAGCCAGGGCGTTACGGTCGATCAGGCCCATCTCCTGGCCACCGAGGGTCTGGACCGTCACGCCGCCTATGTGGGCCTCAGCCGCCACCGCGACGCCCTCACTCTTCACTATGCCGCTGAGGACTTCAAAGACCGCGACCACCTCATCCGCACCCTCAGCCGCGACCGCCCCAAAGACACCACCCTCAACTATGGCCAACCGGCCATTGGGAATACCGAGGCGGTTGAGCGGGTGCGGGTGTTTGGGGAGCGTAGGGGGCTCTCTTGGGCGGTGGAGACTGTCGTGGTCAAGCCCGCCAAAAGCATCTTCGACGGCTTAAAGCTAAAAAGCGCCGAGCGGACCGCCGCCCCGGTTATCCCCCCGGCGGGCTCGCCGGTGGAAAGGTATTTGAGGGCTTGGGTGGAGGGGTGGAGGATCAGGGAGCAGGGCCTGCCTTTGCTGGAGGGGCATAGGGAGGCGCTTCGTCGTGCGGGGCAGGCGCTGGAGGCGGCGCGGCCTGGGGCCTTGGGGGATTTGAAGTCGGCGCTGGAGCATCAGCCGGGCTTGCGGCGGGCCATGATGGAGATGACGGGGCCGGAGCGGACGACTCGGGTGTTGGCGGCGATCCGGCTGGAGGCGCAGGTTCGGGCGAGCCCGGAGCTTAGGGCGGAGCGGATGGTGGCGACCTGGCGGCGGCTGGAGGATCAGTATGACCGGCTGGGTTTTGGCGGAGATGCTGTGGCGCGCGGGCAGGTCGAAACACGAATGCAAGCCTTCGTGGCCGAGTTGAAGGGTGATCGTGCGCTCGAATCACTGATGAAATCGAGATCGAAGGAACTGGGCATCGCGGCGGGCTCGCGGCTGGCTCAGATGGTCATGGCGCCGACGGTTCAGAAGGCGCTGAGCATTGGTCTTGGGTTAGGTCGGGGCCTGTCCCGCTAGCCCGGTGTGGCAGGAGCGGGATCTGTGGTGGACGAGGTTGGTACTGATGATCCGGCGCGGGCCTTTGAGGACTTAAGGGCGGAGGTCTCGGTGCTGCGCCGGGCTGTGGAGGCCATTCCCCAGACGCTGGAGGCGGGGCGGGCTCCGGATTATGGGACGGACCTGGCCAAGCTCGCCAAGGGGCTCGCTGAGGTCGCTTCTCAGGTGGAGAGTCTGGGGCAACATCCGGCGCTAAGGATGACGCCGGCGGATCATGCCAGGGCCATCGGCCAGACCAGCTCGGATCTGGTGCGGGGTGCGCTGCAGGGGTTGCAGCAGGCGACCCAGGCTGCTGAGGGTGAACGGCGCGAGCTTGCGGCCATGGTCGGGGCTGCGCGGACGCAGGAGGCTCAGGCCAAGTTGGTGGCAATCTTTGCTGGTGTCGCGCTGGGGGTTGGGCTTGTTCTGTCGCCGCTTTTTGCCAGCGCCTTGCCGTTCGGGCTGAATGGGCGGGTCGCCGCCTTGGTCATGCGGGATAGCCGCTGGAATGCGGGTGAGGCCTTGATGTCGGCGGAGAGTCCGCAGGGCTGGGAAACCTTACGAGCGGCTGCGGCGATCCTGAAAGCAAACCAGACGCGGCTGGAGGCCTGTCGGGCTGCGGCGTCAAAGATGGGCAAGAGCCAGGTCTGCACGGTGTTAGTCAGCCCAGTGAAATGATCGGTGCTCGCAACTGATCTGGGTGGGGGCCAGTAGGGTCGGCCTCGACGACGCCATAGCAATTTTTCGTTCAGCTCTCGCGCCCCAGGCGGGGGCGAGTGTCACGTCTTGGGTTTCAACTCACGCGTCGTTTTGGATAAATAACTTGCCGCGCACCCGCTAAGCCATTGAATGTACCCATAGATAGTATTTCTCCCAAGCATCGACAAAATTCTGTTGCACCTTTAGGTCAAGAGTGATCCATATTAGGTTGATTGAATTGCGCCAAAGTCGGACGTTTTTTGCCTAGGGGTTGAGTTGAATCACCCCTAAGGTGAAGTTGCGCTTTGTCGTTGTGGATGGGGCGGTTGGCATGTCTAAAGCTTGGACAAAATGCCTTTTTGCGTGTTTTGCGATAGTTTGGGCCTTTGTGCCTTGCGCTGCACATGCCGAGACCTACACCTATGATGCGCTCGGCCGCCTTAGCTCCGTCACGACCGATGATCTGCGAACGATCACCTATGCCTATGATGCAGCGGGTAATCGCACTCAGGTCGGTATTGCGGCTCTAGCCCCAGTGGTCTCTGCCGCCAGTCTGACGGTCGCTTACAACACGTCCGGGACCGTGACCCTGACGCCGACGGGCTCCTATACAAGTATGGCGGTGACGACACCGCTTCATGGTACGGCCAGCATCAACAGTAGCACCGCTGTGGCGACCTATACGCCGACCAGCGGCTATTATGGCTCCGACAGCTTTAGCTACACTGCGACCGGAACCGGTGGGACAAGCGCGGCGGCGACTGTCTCTGTCACAGTTTCCACTCCGCCTGCGCCGACAGCGGGCAATGTGTCTTTGACCACTCCTTATAATACTGCGGGCTCTGTGACCCTGGCTGCGGGCGGGGTGTTCACCTCCGCAGCGGTTGTGACTTCGCCCGGACATGGCTCGGTGAGCATCGCTGGCTCGACTGCGACCTTTACGCCGACTGCGGGCTACTACGGCGCCGATAGCTTTACCTATAATGTCACCGGTCCAGGCGGGACCAGCGCTGCTGCTACTGTGTCCGTCACAGTGTCGCTGCCCGCTGCGCCAACCGTCTCGGCCAAGAGCCTCACTGTTGCTTACAACACCGCCGGATCAGTGGCGCTCAGCCCAGGAGGCGTCTACAGCTTACTTTCAGTGGTGACCGCCGCCTCTCATGGCACAGCATCGATTAGCGGCACGACGGCGACCTACACGCCCACGGCGGGCTACTACGGCGCGGACAGCTTTAGCTACAAGGCAACGGGCCCGGGGGGCGATAGTGCACCTGCAACGGTAAGTGTCACAGTAAACACGCCCTCCGCCCCAACGGCTGGCAATGTCTCATTGACGACGGCTTACAATACGGCGGGCTCAGCGGCCCTCTCACCCGGGGGCGTCTACTCTTCACTGGCCGTCGTTGCCTCGCCTAGCCACGGATCTGCGTCAATCAGTGGAACCACAGCGACCTACACGCCGACGGCCGGCTACTACGGCTCAGACAGCTTTACCTACAATGTCACCGGCGCTGGGGGCACGAGTGCAGCAGCCACTGTCAGTGTCACGGTGTCCAATCCGCCGGCCCCGACCGTTGGCAATGTGTCCCTGACCACGTCCTATAATACGGCAGGTTCGGTCGGCTTGTCCGCGAGCGGTGTCTATTCTTCGCTGGCAGTCGTAGCTGCGCCTAGCCATGGATCGGCGAGCATCAGCGGCTCTACAGCAACCTATACGCCAACTGCAGGCTACTATGGCGCTGACAGCTTTACCTACAACGCCACAGGCCCAGGCGGGACGAGCGCGTCAGCTACGGTGAGCATCACCGTTTCAAATCCGCCGGCGCCTATAGTCACCAACGGTTCGATCACCACGGCCTATAACACTGCTGGTTCCACGACCCTGTCCGGATCCGGCGTGATCTCGAGCTACGGGGTGGGTGCGGCAGGCCACGGGACCGTCTCGCTCGCCGGCTCTACGGCCACCTATTCGCCCAACAGCGGCTACTACGGCTCCGACAGCTTTACCTTCACGGCCACCGGCCCGGGCGGGACGAGCAATACAGGGACGATCAATGTCAGCGTGGGCAATCCGCCGGCGCCCACTGTCACCAATGGCTCGATTTCCACGGCCTATAACACCGCAGGCTCCACCACCCTTTCCGGATCGGGCGTAATCTCGAGCTACGCAGTGAGCACGGCAGGCCATGGAACAGTCGCGCTCGCGGGTTCCACGGCAACCTATACTCCAACCAGTGGATATTCCGGCGCTGACAGCTTCACTTTCACCGCCACGGGTCCTGGCGGGACCAGCAACACCGGCACAATATCAGTGACCGTTGCAGCACCCGCCTCGCCCTTGGCGGCGGCCCTGAGCACGACCCTGGTCCAAGTGAACACTGCCCCCGCCGCGACTTCGGGTACGACGCCAACAGCGACCGTCACGGCATCGGGCGGCTCCGGGTCCGGCTACACCTATCTTTGGCAGTGGGTCTCCGGCGATACGACCATCGCCCCAACCAATACCAATGGTGCAACCACGGCATGGACGCGAACCTTGCCTGGGCTCAGCATCCTCTATGAGGCCATCTGGCGCTGCAAAGTCACCGATAGCGCAGGCACGGTTGTCTATTCCGGCAATGTCACTGTGGACCTCACGCGTGGGCCATCCCCATGACGGCCCAAGGTTCAGCGCCCTTTAAATCCGATGCGGATCGTTCCGGCTCTGGCCGGTGTGCGGTTGGTGAAATTCAGTTTCGAACGGCCCGCTGGGCTCAAATGATTTCGGAGCAGACCGTTGCGAACTAAGACGTCGAGCCTTCGCAAATCCGCACTGACCTGGGCCCTTGGCGCAGTTGCAGCCTTGGTCGCCCTTGGCGCGCCAAGCCTAGGCCTTGCACAATCCGCCCCAACCCTTCCGTCCCTCAAGGTTCTGTCAGCGCCGCTGATCTCTCCTTCGGCAGCTGAGACCTTCTATGGCACGGCTACGACGCATAGCTCTTCCTTTACCGGATCAGCCAATGCGGCGGCGTTTTCCGGGACCGCGCCAGAGATCGTGGAGCTCGCCCGTGCGCTGAAGAACAATCCAGATCTGATCTATGAGTATATCCACAATCAGATCGAACTTGAGCCGGCCTTCGGGCTTCGCAAAGGCGCGCTCGGCGCCCTGATCAACAAGTCGGGTACGCCGTTCGATCAAAATGCACTCTTTGTGGCAACGGTCAGGCAGGCTGGCTATTCGGCCCAGTATCGCATTGGCCGGGTGACCCTGACGGCGGCCCAATCCGCCTCCTGGCTGGGCGTCAGCGACATTGCCGCCACCTGCAAGGTTCTGGCGGCCGGCGGCATTCCTGCCGCCTTCAATGGCGCAAGCTCCTCTCCTTCGGACTGTTCCGTCTCAGGGACATTCACCAGCGTCACGGTCTTGCACATCTGGTCCGTGGTTCAGATCAATGGGACCTGGTACGCCTATGATCCGAGTTTCAAGGCGCACACCGCGCCAACGGCACTCAATCTCTTTACGGCGGCCGGACTGACCTCGGGTCAGGCCGGAACGACAGCAGCGACCGGCATTGATACCGGCGCCCAGTCGGGTGTGAGCTATATCCATAATGCCAGCAGCACGGGCCTGAACACCTATCTTCAGGCCCGTGGTGCTCAGCTCCTTACCTATCTGAAGGCCAATGCGGCCAATCTCGACACTGCCGCTGTGGTCGCCCAACCCAAGATCGTCGCGGTCAATGCGGCTCCAGCCGGTTGGAGAAACACCGCTCCGGTCGATTACACCGCTATCGCTGATGTCAGCATCACCGGGGATATTCCCGATCAGTATCGATCCAAGCTGCGCGTCACCGTCTCTGCGACGCTGAACGGTCTTGCACAGACCAACATCATCGACTGGCCCTTCTATGTTGATGATATCGACGGCCGCAGACTGGGCCTTGGCAGCAACTTCAACAGGGATCAGGTCGCCAATCCTCCTGGCGCTCGATCCGCCCCCTATGGAAGTGGAACTTACACCAGCAATATCTATTACCTGATGCTGGATGATGTGCCGGTGGCTTCATACAGCTGCTCGCCCACGCTCAACAGCTATGGTGGAAACGCTGGACCAAACTGCCAGCTGGGCATGGGCGGGCAGGTCACTCTGGTGGCTAGCCACCCCTATGCCGCCAACAGCGGAACCTATGCCAGTCAGACCATTGTCAAACCGATCAGCGTCCTGGCTGTGCCCTTTGCGATCGTGAGCGGCTGGGGCAGCGTCTCGCCGGCCCTCCTCTCCAAATGGAGCTCAGAAGCGGTTGAGGACAAAGCCTTCCCAACCCTGGGCGCTCCACCGCATCCGTGCGGTGATGTGGCAGGCGGAGAGACCTGCTGGGAACAATATGAATCGTCCAGCAGCGACTTTACCCGCCAGAAAACCGCCGCCAGCTGGTTGGCGCAGGTCTCGCGGATGCTCTACCTGCAGGGACAGCTGGGCAATACCTCGATAGATCATCAGCACTCCATCGGGATCGTCGATTGGCGAGCCGCGATGAATGGATCGCAGTTTCCGAAGCCGATTTCTGGGGTGTCCAACGGAGGGCCAATCTATTTTGGCATCACAGACCAGTTCACCCAGCTGAGCATCGATACGGCGATCTCGGCAACGTCCAAGGTCAATAGCGCCAGCCAGGTCAATGCGGTGATCCGCGCCGTGGCGACGACTTCGGCGACCCTGGAGGGGTCAGTACTGGAGCAGATGGAAGACCTGCCAGACAGCTCCTCGACGGCATCGCGCTTTGCCTGGGGCAATTCACCAGACGCTGAGGATCCGTGTTTCACCAGCACCAATCCGCGCAAATTCTTCGACTATACGTCCTCCACCTCCACCAGCCGGGCTGCGACCTATCAGTACGAAGGGTCCGCCACCGGATGCAGCGCCTTCCCGAACTTTGAATATACCGGGGTGGGGCCGTTCCCATCGGCTCTGGAAAGCGCGATCGCCGCCTATCAAACGGCGGGCTTCCACATCACAGCCCCCTCAGAAAGCTTCCTCGGCCCAGGTTCGCGCTTCGGGCCAGTAGTGAGCGGGACGACAACCGCCTTCAACAAAGCTTCTCGCCAAAGGGGCGGCGCCTTTGTGGCGACGCGGTTTGACGCAAACGGCA
>CAIOJR010000187.1 GCA_903858685.1 uncultured Caulobacterales bacterium
CCAAGAAGGTCTCGGCCAACTCGGAAATCGCTCAGGTCGGCACCATCTCCGCCAATGGCGACGCCGAAATCGGCGACATGATCGCCAAGGCCATGGACAAGGTCGGCAATGAAGGCGTGATCACCGTGGAAGAGGCCAAGAGCCTCGAGACGGAACTGGATGTCGTGGAAGGCATGCAGTTCGACCGCGGCTACCTGTCGCCCTACTTCATCACCAACGCCGACAAGATGGAAGTTTCCCTCGAAGATCCGCTGGTGCTGCTGTTCGAAAAGAAGGTCTCTTCGCTGCAGCCTCTGCTGCCGGTGCTGGAAGCCGTGGTTCAGGGCGGCCGTCCGCTGCTGATCATTGCGGAAGACGTCGAAGGCGAAGCCCTGGCGACCCTGGTGGTCAACAAGCTGCGTGGCGGCCTGCGCGTCGCCGCCGTCAAGGCGCCTGGCTTCGGCGATCGCCGCAAGGCGATGCTGGAAGACATCGCCATCCTGACCGGCGGTCAGGTGATCTCTGAAGACCTGGGCATCAAGCTCGAAAACGTGACCCTGGAAATGCTGGGCCGCGCCAAGAAGGTCACGATCACCAAGGACGACACCACCATCGTGGACGGCGTCGGCGAGCGTTCGGACATCGAAGCCCGCATCGCCCAGATCAAGCGCCAGATCGAAGACACCACTTCGGACTATGACAAGGAAAAGCTGCAGGAACGTCTGGCCAAGCTGGCCGGCGGCGTTGCGGTCATCCGCGTCGGCGGCTCCACGGAAGTGGAAGTGAAGGAAAAGAAGGATCGCGTTGACGACGCCCTGAACGCCACCCGCGCTGCGGTGGAAGAAGGCATTGTCGCCGGCGGCGGCGTGGCCCTCTTGAAGGCCTCGCTGGCTCTGGCCGATCTGAAGGGCGACAATGACGACCAGAACGCCGGCATCGCCATCGTTCGTCGCGCGCTTCAGGCGCCGATCCGCCAGATCGCCGAAAACGCCGGCGTTGAAGGCTCGATCGTCGTGGGCAAGGTGCTGGAAAACACCTCCGCCACCTTCGGCTTCAACGCCCAGACCGAAGAATATGTCGACATGGTCAAGGCTGGCGTCATCGACCCGGCCAAGGTTGTCCGCACCGCTCTGCAAGACGCAGCCTCGGTGTCCAGCCTGTTGATCACCACCGAAGCGGCGATCGTCGAAGCCCCCAAGAAGTCCTCCACCGGCGCGCCTGGCGGCATGCCGGGCGGCGGCATGGGCGGCATGGGCGATATGGACTTCTAAGTCCCGCCCAGGCGCCTTGCCTGGAATTGGAGAGGCCCCGGACGGGAACGTCCGGGGCCTTTTCACGTTGCGGAGACGATTTGCGGGTCATACTCGACCCCAAAGACGGCGCAGCCTGCTTGACCGGCGTTGCGCCTCTCTTCAAACCACACAAGACCTGCGTTCAAGGGTCCGGGGGCATGAGAACATGAGTAGCGCAATGGCGCCGGGATTAGCGCGAGAATGGCGGTTCGCGCGCGGGCTGGTGCGAACCCTGTACCGCGTGCGCAAGATTGCGGCGGATTCGCCCAATCTGATCTGTGACGATCTTGAAGCCGCCATTGATCGATATCCCGCCAATATCGCCTTCGAATTCGAGGGCAGGACAACCACCTACGCCCAGCTGGACGCCATGGCGAACCGCTTCGCCAACTGGGCCGCCGGACGAGGGATCAAGCGCGGCGACACGGTCGCCCTGTTCATGCCCAACCGCGTGGAATATCTGGCTGTATGGTATGGCCTGTCAAAGGTTGGCGTCGCCTGCGCCCTGATCAACAACCAGATCGCCGGCGCAGCCTTGTCCCACTGTCTCAATATATCCGGCGCGGCCCATCTGATCTGTGACCTGGAGACGGCGGCCCCCTTTGAGGCGATCCGTGCGGACCTGACCAAGTCCATGACCCAGTGGGTGCTGGGCGGCGGACCGAACCGCGGCGACCGCGATTTCGACCGGGCCCTGAAGGGCGTCTCCACCCTGCGCCCCACCCGCGACACCTCGCGCTATGGTCTGAGCGCGCGCGATGTGGCGCTCTATATCTTCACGTCAGGCACGACCGGCCTGCCCAAGGCCGCCAAGATCACCCACATGCGGGCCCAGCTCTATATGGGCGGTTTTGCAGGGGCGACCGGCGCGCGGGCCAGCGACCGGATCTATGTGGCGCTGCCGCTCTATCACGCGACGGGCGGCCTGTGCGCCCTGGGGGCCGCGCTGTTGAATGGCGCGACCGTCATCCTGAAGCGCAAATTCTCCGCCAGCCAGTTCTGGGACGACATAGCGACCCATAAGGCGACCATGTTTGTCTATATTGGCGAGCTGTGTCGTTATCTGGTCAACCAGCCGCCGAGGCTGGAAGAGCGCGGCCACAAGCTCCGCCTGGCCTTTGGCAACGGCCTGCGCCCGGACGTCTGGCAAAAGATGCTGGACCGGTTCCGCATAGCCGAGGTTCTGGAGTTCTACGGCGCCACCGAAGGCAATGTGTCCATGTTCAACTATGATGGAAAGCCGGGCGCCATCGGCCGCATTCCGTCATGGCTGAAGAAGCGCTTCAATGTGAAGCTGGTCCAGTTCGATACCGACACCGAACAGCCGATCCGCTCCGTCCAAGGCCGCTGTGTCGAATGCCGCGCCGGCGAGATCGGGGAGGCCATCGGCCTGATCGGGTCAGACGCCCGATCCAACTATTCCGGCTATGCCGACAAGTCCTCCACCGAAAAAAAGGTGCTGCACGATGTCTTCACGACAGGAGATGCGTGGTTTCGCACCGGCGACCTGATGCGGCAGGACGAAGAGGGCTATTTCTACTTCATAGACCGGGTGGGGGACACCTTCCGCTGGAAGGGTGAAAACGTCTCGACCGGCGAGGTGGCGGGCGCGCTGTCGGTCGCGCCGGGCGTGATCGAGGCCAATGTCTATGGCGTTGAGGTCCAAGGGGCCGACGGCCGCGCGGGCATGGCCGCACTGGTGACGGGAGAGGGTTTTGACCTCGCCCATCTGCAGGCCGAGGTCGACGCCCATCTGCCGAGCTACGCCCGACCGCTCTTCATTCGGCTTCAGCCCCAGATCGAGATCACGGGCACCTTCAAATATCGCAAGGTCGATTTGATTGCAGACGGCTTCAATCCGGGCGTGATCAATGATCCGCTGTATTTCCGCAACCCCGACCAGGGCTATATCCCCCTGACCGAGGCGCTCTATCGCGAGATCTGTGAAGGTCGGATCCGGATCTGACGCCATGCCGACCCGGGGTGGGGTGCGGCGGGCGGGGTGCGGCTTTAATGCTTGACCCAGGCCCCGTCGCCATCAAGGCTTTCACACCTTTTGGGAGCCTAAGATGATCCAGACCCTGATCCTCGCCGCCGCACTGGCTGCGTCCGCCTATCCGGTGGAAGAGCGCTCTCTCGCCCAGATCGAGGCCGATCTGGCGGCGGGGCGAACGACGTCACAGGCGGTGACCCGCGCCTATCTGGACCGGATCGCGGCCATGGATGCACAGGGTCCGGCCCTGCACAGCATCCTTGCGCTCAACCCCCACGCTCTGGACGAGGCCCGCGCCGCCGATCAGGCGCGCAAGGCGGGCAAAGCGCCGGGACCTCTGGCGGGCGTGCCGGTGCTGGTGAAGGACAATATCGAAACTGCCGACGACATGGCCACCACCGCCGGGTCTATCGCGCTGAAGGACAACCAAACCGGTCGCGACGCGCCCGTGGTGCAGAGCCTGCGCGCGGCGGGCGCCATCATCCTGGGCAAGACCAACCTGTCCGAATGGGCCAATATCCGCTCCAGCCGCTCGATCAGCGGCTGGTCCGGCCTGGGCGGGCTGGTCAGGAACCCCTATGCGCTGGACCGCAATGTCTGCGGCTCCTCCTCCGGCACGGGCGCAGCGGTGGCGGCGAGCCTTGCCGCGGCCGGCGTGGGCACCGAAACGGACGGCTCTGTCACCTGCCCCTCGGCCCTGAACGGTCTGGTGGGTCTGAAGCCGACCGTGGGGCTGATTTCACGTCGGCGCATCGTGCCGATTTCCCATACCCAGGACACGCCGGGGCCCATGGCGCGCAGCGTCGAGGACGCCGCCATCCTGCTCACCGCCATGGCCGGACCGGACCCGGACGATCCCGCCACCGCCAGAGCGCCGCATCTTGCCCACCCGATCGACTATCTGGCCGCCGTAAAAGGGGCCAGCCTCAAGGGGTCGAGGCTGGGCGTGTTGCGCTATGCCAGCCATATGAACCCGCTCGAGGACGCTCTGTTCGAAGCCAGGCTGAAGCAACTCGCCGAGGCGGGCGCCGTGCTTGTCGAGATCAGCGATTATCGGCCCGACCCGGCCATGGGGCTGGCCGAACACCTGATCCTGCTGACCGAGTTGAAGGCCGACCTGAACGCCTATCTGGCCACGACGCCCGCCAGCGTCAAGACGCGCACTCTGGCCGACCTCATCGCCTTCAACGCCGCAACGCCGCGCGAACTGGCCCTGTTTGGTCAGGATACATTCGAGGCGGCCCAGGCGACCTCTGGGCTGACGGATCCGGCCTATCTGACGGCCAAGGCAGAGGCCGGTCGGATGGCCGGTCGTGACGGGATCGACGCTCTGGTCGGCCGCTACAGTCTGGACGCCCTGATCGCACCCAGCTACGGACCCGCATGGCGCACCGATGTGGCGGCGGGCAGCCACAGTTCCGGCGCCATTTCCAGTCTGGCGGCTGTCGCCGGTTATCCTCACCTGACCGTGCCCATGGGCGAGGTCCGCGGTCTGCCCGTTGGGCTGTCCTTTGTCGGCCCCGCCTGGAGCGAGGCGCGGCTCCTGGCTCTGGGGGCCGCGTTCGAAGCCCTGACCCATGCGCGACAAAGGCCGACCTATGCGGCGTCGGTCGAGACCATGCCCGACATTGCGCCGCTGCTCCAGCCTATCCCCTGAAGCCGTCCTTGGCCGCACGCACGGCGGCGAAGGCGAGCGCCGGATCATGGGAAAAGGTTCCAAGGCCAGGCGCCAGCTTGACGGCCCGCAGGAAGGGATTGGTCGCCTTTTCCAGCCCGATTGTCGTCGGCACAGTGGGCTCGCCCCGCTCCCGCGCGGCGAACACGTCGGCGGCGCGGACCGCAACCTGCGGGTCCTTGTCCACCGACAGGGCGAATCGGGCGTTGGAGGCGGTGTATTCGTGCGCGCAATAGACCAGCGTGTCGTCCGGCAGGGCCGCCAGACGGGAGAGGCTCGCCCACATGGCCTCAGGCGTGCCTTCGAACAGCCGCCCACAGCCCAGGGCAAACAGGGTGTCGCCGACAAAGACCATGTGGTCCTGCGCCACCCAATAGCTGACATGCCCATTGGTGTGCCCCTGGGTGTCGATCACCTGTAGCTCGGTCTGGCCGAGCATGATCTTGTCCCCGTCCAGAACTTCGCGGTCCAGCGGCGCAATGCGGGTCACCTCGACCGGACCATGGATCTGGGCGCCCGTCCTGGCCTTGATCGCTTCATTGCCGCCCGCATGGTCGGGATGCCAGTGCGTGTTGAGGATCATGGACAGGGTCCAGCCCAGATGCTCCGCCTCGGTCAGGATGGCGGCGGCGTCGGGCGTATCGATCGTCGCGGCCAGACCGGTCGAGCGGTCGCGGATCAAAATCCCGTAATTGTCAGACAGACAGGGGAAGAGATGGACATCGAGGGCCATGACGCAGGCTCCGGCTTGTGCGAATGCTGATAGCTATATGTGTGACCTGTAGCATTTGGCGAGACCATGCGGCGCGACGTTCTGGAACTGCGGGCCTTTTATGCGACTGCGCTGGGGCGGGCGGCGCGGGACATGGTCGTGCGCCAACTGGTTGAGGCCTGGGGCGACGCCCGTGGGCTCGACCTTTTGGGACTGGGCTATACCAGCCCCTTTCTGGATCTGTTCCGGGCCCGGGCGCGGCGCGTGGTGCTGGCCATGCCCGCCGCCCAGGGGGTTGAAACCTGGCCCATGGGCGGCGCCAATCTGGCCTGTCTGGCGGACGAGACCGCGCTTCCCTTCCCTGGCGCCCTGTTCGACCGGGTTCTGATCATGCACGGTCTGGAGGAGGCTCAGGCCCTGTCCGCCCTGATGGACGAAGTGCACCGCGTTCTGTCCCCCTCGGGCCGGGTGATCATCGCCACCGTGAACAGAAACGGCCTGTGGGCGGGCGCCGAAGGCACGCCCTATGGTCATGGCCGCCCCTTCACCCGTGCGCAACTGGAGGCGACCGTGAGGGACGCCGGACTGGAGCCCCTGGCCTGGTCGCGCGCCCTCTACACCCCGCCCTGGCCGCCATTGGCGCCCTATGCAGAGATGATCGAGCAGACGGCGTCGCGCCTGATCGCCCCCGCCTCCGGCCTCATTCTGCTCGAAGCCGTAAAGCAGACCTTCGCCATTCGTCCGAAGGGATCGAGGGCCCGCGTCGTGTCGCCCGTGCTGCGTCCTTCTCCCGCAATGCCAAAAACTGCAAAGGACGCCCTTGGAAATGGCGGCGTTCTTCGCCATACCTAGCCGCACTGGAAATACGTCTGTGCACATGAGGATTTGCAAGCGATGAAGCTGATCACCGCCATCATCAAGCCAAGCCGCCTCGACGCCGTGCTGGACGCCGTGACCGAGGCGGGCGCCTCTGGCGTCACCGTGACCGAGGTGCGCGGATATGGCCGTCAAAGAGGCAAGACCGAGGTCTATCGCGGCGCGGAATACGCGGTGAAGCTCCTGCCCAAGGTGAAGCTGGAAATCGCCGCGCCTTCAGACATCGTTCCCAAGGTGGTCGACGCCATCGCCGCCTCGGCCAATACCGGCAAGATCGGCGACGGCAAGGTGTTTGTCACCGATCTGGAAGCAGCCATGCGGATCCGCACCGGCGAGCGCGATGCGGCGGCCATAGCGAGCTGACCGCGCAGGACGTCAGAGGTTAAGGCCCGTTAGCCATAAACTTGACGCCCCCGTCACTTTTTTCTTGACCCCGATCAAATTTGGCGCATCCTGCCGACCGACCCTGACGTGTGATCAGGGCGACGGGAGAGCCATGTCCATGACCAAGCCGATCCAGAACATCACCAAAGACGCCATGTATGACGCCGTGGCGCCGGACGATTTTGAATCGATGCTCGAGCTTGACCGCTACAATAATCGCTCCACCGCCTTCGACAAGATCATCTCAGCGACGCACGACCATTTCTGGGACCCGTTGAACAAGGCCTATATCGACTTTGACGAGCCGTTTGACATGGAGAACCAGCCTCTGGTTCCCGAAACGCTCGTCCCTGGGCTTCAGACCAACTATGTGAGCAACCACCTGTCCGATCCCAAGATGCGGACCGCTTTCATCAACGAGTCCGTGCGCTGGAGCCTGTCCTCCATCCTGCATGGCGAACAGGGCGCACTGAACCTGTCAGCGTCGCTGTGCCACGTCCTGAAGGATCAGGGCGCGCAGGAATACGCCGCCAATCAGGCCCGCGAAGAGGCCCGCCACGTCACCGCCTTCGCCAAGTACATCAAGGCGCGCTGGGGCACGCCCCTGCCGTGCGGCCAGGTGCTGCAAGGCCTTCTGGTGGAGATCATCGGGGCGCCGGAAGTCTACAAGAAGATCATCGGCATGCAGATGCTGGTGGAGGGTCTGGCCATGGGCGCCTTCGCCACCTTCTTCAAGGAATTCAATGATCCGCTGGGCAAGAAGCTGATGCAACTGGTCATGACGGACGAGGCTTTCCACCACAAGTTCGGCAAGATCTGGGCCGATCGGACCATCCCCAAGCTGGACGCCGCCGAGCACGCCATCATCGAGGACTGGGCCGCTCACTGCTTCCAGACCCTGCTGTTCAACCTCGTCGCACCGCACCAGCAGCGCTACATCTATGAAAAGTTCGGCATGGACCCGGACAGGGTAATGGCCGAGTTCCAGGAACTGGCGACCGACGAATCCCGTCGGGAAAACATGAAGGAATCGACCAACATCTTCCGCGTGCTGGTCAAGACCCTGCTGAACGCCGGGATCATCACCGACCGCACCCGCGCCTTCTACGCCATCTATGTGGACATGGAGGAGCTGAAGGCCGAGGGTGATCACATGGTCGGCGATGACATTGCCGAGGAAGGCATCCGCTTCCTTCAAACCGTCAATTTCAAGGGCGTCGACCGTCCTGAGGTGCTGGTGGCGGCCGAATAGGCCACAAGCCAGAAGCTTCATCGGAAAACGTCAGGCCCCGTCGGCGCAACCGGCGGGGCCTTGTCGTTTCAGCGCCTCTTGCCAAGCGAACAAAGCCTGAACATGATGGGGCATGGCGCAGACCGAACTCATCCTCACCGCGGGTCTGTCTCGACCCGAAACCACCGGACAGGTGACGCGCGGGGCGGCGCGGCTTCTGACGGCGCTGGGCCATGCGCCGCTTCTGGAGGTGGTCCTGCCCAATGGCCGACGCGCTGACCTGATGGCCCTGTCGCCCCAGGGCCATATCCACATCATCGAGGTGAAGTCGGGCCTCGAGGACTTTCGGTCCGACCTCAAATGGCCCGAATATGCGCCCTATTGCGACTATTTCCATTTCGCCGTGGCGCCGGAATTTCCCAGACACATCCTGCCGGACGGGCCGGGCCTGATCGTCGCCGACGCCTTTGGCGGCGCGGTGATCACGCAGGCCCAGGCCACCCCGCTGGCGCCGGCGCGTCGCAAGGCCCTGACGCTCAGCTTTGCAAGACTGGCCGCCCTGAGAGCGACAGAGATCTAGTTGAACGCCGGGCCAGATCCGGCCAGCTGCAACACATAGGCGCCGACATCTTCCGGCCAGGCCGCCAGTTGCGCCTCGAAGCCTGCAAGGTCGCCTGCAAACAGGGCGCGGGACGCCGCCTCAAAGCCGGGCAGGTCGCCCGCCAGAGCCGACATGGCGTGATAGGCGGCGTCGCGGGCGGCTCTGGCGCGGTCAGATGAGCGCGCCTCGCGGCTGGCGGCCTCGACAAGTTTGCGCAGGGTCGCCGAAGCGCCGCCGGGCTGGGTTGCGAGCCAGTCCCAATGACGGGGCAGAAGCGTCACCTCCCGCGCCGCCACGCCCAGGCGGGGCCGCCCCCTGGCCGGCGCAGATTCGGGCGCAAGCCCCGGCGAGACGGACGCCGCCCTCAGGTCCAGATCAATCTGACGCCCTGTCGGGTCATCAAGGATCAATATGACGGACGGGTCCTCAAGCAGGGCTTGAGCGACAATGCGGGCGACCTCCAGGCGGTCGCCGCTGGCGAGTCGCTGGTGGTTGCGAAAGGCGGTGACGGTGGGAGCAGGACTGTTCATGACGACTGCATAGACGCGGCTTTGTGGGTTGTAAATATTATCCGGGTAAAATTGACGTCGATCTGGTTTGGCTCTAAGAAGCGCGACGTTCAGGTGCTCAGGAGGTGCGACCCATGGAAAAGTCAGACCGGAGGGCCGCTGTCGCCGCCTATAAGGAGCGCACCACGCCAGTCGGCGTCTATGCCGTGCGCTGCGCCGCGTCGGGAGAGATCTGGATCAATAGCAGCAGCCATCTCGACACCCAGAAGAACAGTCTCTGGTTCAGCCTGAAAATGGGAAAGCATCTAGAGCCCGCCATGCAAAGGGCCTGGACCCTGCACGGGGCGGACAGCTTCAGCTACGAGGTGCTGGAAAGACTGGAACTGGAGGATGGCGTCACGCCCTATATCAAGCGCGCCAAGCTGAAGGAACAGCTGGCCGCCTGGCAGGCCAGGATGGCCGGCGGCTGATCCGAGGATCGCCGTCCTATTTGGGGGCGCGCTTGGCCAGAATGCGTTGTAGGGTGCGGCGGTGCATGTTCAGGCGGCGCGCCGTCTCTGAAATATTGTGGCCGCACAGTTCATAGACCCGCTGAATATGCTCCCACCGCACCCGGTCAGCGGACATCGGATTTTCAGGCGGCGGGGGCGCGGCGCCGTCGCGCGCGGCCAACAGCGCACGCACGACATCATCAGCATCCGCAGGCTTGGGCAGATAGTCCACCGCCCCGGCCTTCACCGCCGCCACCGCCGTTGCGATATTGCCATAACCGGTCAGCATGACGCAGCGCGCATCGGGCCGCCGCTCATGGATCGCCGCCACGACCTGAAGCCCATTGCCGTCGTCCAGGCGCAAGTCCAGGACCGCAAAGGCGGGAGGGTCGGCGCGGACCTGCTCTATCGCTTCCGCCACCGTGGCCGCCTGACGCACGTCGAAGCCGCGCTGCTCCAGCGCCCGGCCAAGTCGCGTCCGAAGCGGCGCATCGTCGTCCAGCATCAGAAGGCTGCGATCAGGCAAGGCAGCGATATTTTCAGCCACGTCGGTCATGCCGGTCCCTCGTCCTGGGATGAACGGCAAGTGAAACCATCTCGTCCATCCGTGACATCATGTTGACATCTATAAGAAGCCATCAAGTGCCTATCACCTCAGTCACAATATCGTGCGCGACGTATGGTCGCGGGCGCATCCGCCGCGCCTGATCTGGCCATGGTTTACACCGCCGTGAACCTGCGTTTCAGTTGACCAAAGGCGCCTCAATATTGGCGCGTGTCCAGCGTACAGATACAAGTGCGCCGCCGCGACGTGCATTTCTGAACTCCACATGCGCGCCGGTCCTTTCGAGCAGGGTCTTGGCGATGAAGAAGCCCAGCCCCATGCCGAGATGGTTGCTGCGCGAGCCTTCGCCCTGACTGCGGGTGGTCACATAGGGTTCCCCCAGCCGCGACAACACTTCCGGCAGAAAACCCGGCCCGTCGTCGCGCACCTCGACGATCAGACGTTCGTCATCATAGAAGGCCACAAGCTCCACTGTGGATATGGCGAAATCGACGGCGTTTTCGACAAAGGCCGACAGGCCATGCAGCACTTCGGGCAGGCGCCGCACCTCCAGGATCGAAGCGCCGGGCGCGCAGGCCACTTCGCTACTGACAAAGATCGGTCCGTCGCGGTGCGGATCGGCCACCTCGTCCAGAAGCTGGGTCAGGCTCATGCGCGCATGGTGCGCATCGCCCGTCTCCGGCGAGTTGGACAGGCGGCGCAGGATTTCCCGGCAACGCTCCGCCTGATCGGCCAGAAGCTGAACGTCGTCGCGCAGAGCCGAGCCGGGTTCCGTCTCGCGCAGCATTTCCTTGGTCACCACCTGAATCGTGGCCAGAGGCGTGCCCAGCTCATGCGCCGCCGAAGCCGCCAGCCCTCCCAGCGCCGACAGGCGCTGTTCCCGCGACAGCACGGCCTGGGTGGTGGCGAGCGCCAGCTCCATCCGCGACGCCTCGGCCGAGGCGTGCCAGGCATAGACCCCGTTGAAGACAATTCCGGTCACGACCGCGCCCCAGATCACCAGCCTGTAGGGCCAGGGCAATTCAAGATGGGCCCCCTCCAGCCAGGGCAGCGGCATGGACCAGAAGCCGAGCAGCGTCACCGCCGCGATGGACAAGACGCCCAGCACAAGGGCGTGGCGCGACGGCAGGGTCGCGGCCGCCACAATCACCGGCGCCAGCATCATCAGCGCAAATGGATTGCTGAGCCCGCCGGTCAGGCCAAGGATCACCGCGCTCTGGATCACATCGAAGATGAGCTGGAAAACAGCTTCCCAGTGCCCGGTCAGTCGGCCGCCCGGCCAGGAAAGACTGTAGGACAGGTTCATCCAGGCGCCGATGGCGATGGCGGCGAGGATCGGCAGAATGGGCGCGGCGAAATGCAGGCCGAAAACGACGATCATCAGGGCGGCGGTCTGCATCCCCAACATGCCCCAGCGCATGGTGACGATGGTGCGCAGACGCAATCCGCGCCGCGCATCTGCCCAGTCCCAGAGTTGCCCTTCGGGCATGGCGTCGGCCTGACCCTCGTCGCCTGAGGATCGGCCATATTGCGTCAGGATCGCCAGAGGCCTATCGAACCGGCTTGCAACGCCTCTGCGTCGGCTCCCTGGATCCGGTGAAGAGGCGGCGAGCGCCATGTGCGTCAGGTGTCCAACCGGGGTTTGTCTATGAGTGGGAATACTGGCAAGGGCCGTCCGACGACTAATGCGCCCAAACCGCAGCGCATGAAACTGGTCAGTCCGTCCATCCTGGGCCTGGTTGCGGTAACCCTTCTGGTCGGCGCCATGCTTGGCTGGCTGTTGCTCACCCAATCTCCCACCTCGACCCCCGCTCAGGCCGGCGGCCAATCCCAGGCCGTGGAGATCGGCGGTCCGTTTCATCTCCTCAACCAGAACGGCCAAGCCGTGGATGAGTCAATCCTCAGGGGTAGGTGGAGCCTGGTGTTTTTCGGCTATGTGTCCTGTCCCGACATCTGCCCGGCGACCATGCAGACCATCGCCGCCGCCGAGTCCCGCATGGGCGCCGATGCAGACCATTTGCAGGTCGTGTTCGTGACCGTCGACCCCGCCCGCGACACTGCGCCGCAACTCAAGGCCTGGATCGAGCAGCCGGGATTTCCCCGTTCCGTCGCCGCCCTGACGGGAACCGACGCCCAGGTCGCCGCCGCCGCAAAGGCCTACAGGATCTTCTTCAAGAAGGAGGAGGGCCAGAAGGACTATCAGGTAGCCCATTCCGCTGCGATTTACCTGATGGACCCGCAGGGGCGGTTCGCTGCGCCGCTCTATTACGAACAGGGACCGGCCAGGCTGGCCCACGATATTTCCGCCGCAATGCACAAGGGTTGAGCCGGCCTCGCCCATGCCCGACCTCGCCGCAGAACGGCGCCTGACCAAGGTCTGAGAAAAACTATGTCGCATTTGCTATTTCGCAACTGCAACATGGGTTATTGTAAAGGCCGTTGCAGATTGGGAGCCGCGCAAGACCATGCTCTATGCGCTGAGTGAATACGCCTATCATGCCGGAACGCCGCTTCGCGCCGCCGCCCGGATCGCCCGGGAGTTCTGGGGTGCGCCCTATAATCCGGTGGCGGAAACCTCGCTGGGCCGCAACATCTTTGCGGCCTCGGACCTCTACGCCAATGTGACGCGACGCTATGGCAAGCCGGACTGGAAGATTGACCAGACCGAGATCAAGGGCCACGCGGTGCGCGTAACGCCGGAAACCATCTGGTCGACCCCCTGGGTCAATCTGGTGCATTTCAGCCGCAACAACGCCGATCTGCGCAAGGCGGGTCATCGCAGTCTGGACCCGGCCGTGCTGATCGTCGCGCCGCTGTCGGGCCACTACGCCACGCTTCTGCGCGGGACGGTGGAAGCTTTCCTGCCTGACCATGACGTCTATATCACGGACTGGGTCAATGCCCGCCAGGTGCCGGTGCTGGAGGGTCGCTTCGATTTCGCCGACTATGTGGACCACGTCAAGGCGATGATGAAGGTGCTGGGCCCCCGTCCGCACGTGGTCGCTGTTTGCCAGCCCGGCCCGCCGGTTCTGGCCGCCGCCGCCCTGATGGCCGAGGACGAAGACGGGTCTCGTCCCGCCAGCATGACCTTCATGGGCTCGCCCATCGACGCGCGCCTGTCCCCGACTGTGACCAACAAGCTGGCGGAGGAACGCCCCTTTGCCTGGTTCCGGTCCAACATGATCTATACGGTGCCCGCGCCCTATCCTGGGGCGGGTCGTCGGGTCTATCCCGGCTTTGTTCAGCTCTACAGCTTCATGAGCATGAACGCCGAGCGCCACCAGGAGGCGCACAAGTCCTATTTCAGCAATCTGGTGAAGGGCGACGGCGATCAGGCGGCCAAGCACCGGGAGTTCTATGACGAATATCTGTCGGTGCTGGACCTGTCGGAAGAGTTCTACCTCCAGACCATCGACATTGTGTTCCAGAACTATCTGCTTCCGCGCGGGCTGCTGGAACATCGCGGACGACGGGTGAATCCTGCGGCTATCACCGACATCGCGCTGATGACGGTCGAGGGCGAACTGGATGATATTTCCGGCGTGGGACAGACCCAGGCCGCCCATCTCATCTGCCCCAATATTCCCGACACTGCGCGTGAGCTCTATGTCCAGCCGAAGGTCGGTCATTACGGCGTATTCAACGGAAAGCGCTTCAAAGAGGAAATCTATCCTCGCGTGCGCAAATTCATCACGGAAAACGATCAGGCCTGACGCCTTGAGTCTGTAGCGAAGCCTGGCAGGGCGCCCTAGATTGGCGCCATGCCTCTTCGTGGTCTTCTGTCTGCGCGCCCTCAAACCCGGCCAAAACTCGTCCATGGCGACATGGTGGAGGTGGAGGGCCAGCCTGTGCGCCTGAGGGTCCACGCCAGCGCCCGCCGGATCAGCCTGAGGCTGGATACGCGAGAACGGCTGGTGGTGGCGACCGCGCCGTCTGAAAAGCGCCTGTCGGAGGCTGTCGCCTTCGCAACAAGCCGCGCCGACTGGATCGCGCATCAGCTGACCCGGCTGCCGCAGCCGACCCTGTTCCTGCCCGGCCATCTGATCTCGGTGGAGGGAGCGCCCTGTCGGCTGGAGCGGGCCGCGATGCGCATCAAGCCCAATTACAGGCCCGCCACGGCTGAGGAGCCCGCACGCCTGATCTGCTATGGCGTGGACGAGGTCTTCGCCCGCGGGGTGACGCGCGGCCTGAAGGCGCTGGCGCAGCAGAGACTGGCGCATCGCACCCAGGTGCACGCCCAGCGTCTTGGCCACCCCATGCCGGACATGTCGATCACCGACGCCAAGGGCCGCTGGGGCTCGTGCAAACAGGCCCACCGGGGCCAGCCTGCCCAGATCCGCTATAACTGGCGCCTGATCCTGGCCCCGCCGGAGGTGCTGGACTATGTGGCCGCCCACGAATGCGCCCATCTGATCGAGGCCAATCACGGCCCCGACTTCTGGGCCCTGAACGAAAAGCTCCATCCCGGTCTGAAGGCGGCGCGCGCCTGGCTGAAGGCCCATGGCGCAGAGCTTCACGCCGCCGGTTAGGCCTGGCGGTCAGCTCTGGAAATAGGGCTCGACCGGGCCTTGCAGCTTCACCGTCAGGGGATTGCCCTTGCGGTCCACCTGCTTGCCCAAAGTCAGACGCACCCAGCCCTGGGACACGCAATATTCGTCCACATTGGTCTTTTCCTCGCCCTTGAACCGGATCCCCACGCCGCGCGCCAGAAGGGCCTCGTCGTAAAAGGGGCTGTTGGGGTTCACGGACAGACGGTCAGGAGGCGTATCGGACATTTCAGCGCAATCTGTTGCGGATCAAAGGAAGCGCGGAATTAGCCCAGCCCGCGCCGGGTGGCAAATCCTTCGCCGGGACCGAGGCGATTTCGCAGCCTCAGGCCACCTTCACCCGCGCCGCATTTTCCGGCAGATCCTGGCCAAAGGCGCGCTGGAAGAACTCGGCCACGGTCGGCCGCTCAAGCTCATCGCACTTGTTCAGGAAGGTCAGACGGAACGCCAGCGCCACATCGCCGCTGAATATCTCTGCGTTCTGGGCCCAGGTGATGACCGTGCGCGGGCTCATGACGGTGGAGATGTCCCCGTTCATGAAGGCGTTTCGGGTCATGTCCGCGACCCGGACCATGGCGTTCAGGGTGCGCTTGCCCTCAACCGTGTCATAGGTCGGCGACTTGGCCAGCACGATTTCGGCCTCGGCCTCGTGGCTGAGATAGTTCAGGGTAGTGACGATCGACCAGCGGTCCATCTGACCCTGATTGATCTGCTGGGTGCCATGATAGAGGCCGGTCGTGTCGCCCAGGCCAATGGTGTTGGTCGTGGCGAACAGACGGAAATAGGGATTGGGTCGGATGACGCGGTTCTGATCGAGCAGGGTCAGCTTTCCTTGCACTTCCAGCACGCGCTGGATCACGAACATCACGTCGGGGCGGCCGGCGTCGTACTCGTCGAACACCAGGGCCATGGGCCGCTGCAGGCACCAGGGCAGCATGCCCTCGCGGAATTCGGTGA
>CAIOJR010000188.1 GCA_903858685.1 uncultured Caulobacterales bacterium
ACAAGAAGGACAACGCCAATAACCGCTTCGGCGTCGCCGCCAAGATGAACCGGCTGATGACCGATCAGGCCCGTCCCTTCTGGGGCTGTCCGGCCAAGGACGCCCAGACCTGGCTCGCCCCGACCAAGCCCCTGGAGCATGGGGAGACGCCTGCTGTCTTCCGTCACGCCGAAGCGGCCACCCATGCGCTCGGCAAGAACATGGCCAAGTCCGCCTGGCAACTGATGGGCGCAGGCAGTGTCGGCGGTCAGGTGATCATGGGCATTCCCGCCGCCAAGCGGCTGGCGGACGAACTGGGGGAAAAGGCTCTGGTCTGGCCGTTTTCGACGGGATGGAAAGCCCTGACCGACGCTGATCTGGACGGCCGCGAAGCCGTGCTGGCCGAGGTTTATCCCAGCCTGATCGGGGCCAAGCCGGAACCGGGCGAAATCCCTGACCGCGCCCAGGTCCGCGCCCTGTGCGAGCACTTCTACAAGCTGGACGAGGCGGGCAAGCTGGCCGCCCTGTTCGCAGCGCCCAAGGACGCGGATGAAGCCCTGATCGCGACGGTGGAGCAGGAAGAGGGCTGGATTCTGGGGCTGTAAGCCCCCCCCCCCCGCTCAGCCCAGGCGCGGGCCGGGGTGAGCGGGACAGAGGCCGTCCAGTCCCCTCAGCTCGCCTGACGAATATCCGCCGCCAGCCGCGCCGATTTCAGCTTTTCCGCCACCAGGAAGGCCAGCTCCAGCGACTGGTCCGCATTCAGGCGCGGGTCGCAATGGGTATGGTAGCGGGCCGACAGTTCGTCCTCTGACAGGGCGCGCGCCCCGCCCAGGCATTCCGTGACGTTCTGACCGGTCATTTCCAGATGCACGCCGCCGGGATGGGCGCCTTCGGCGCCGGCGATCTCGATGAAGCTCTTCACCTCGGCCAGGATCCGGTCGAAGGGCCGGGTCTTGTAGCCATTGGCGGCCTTCAGCGTATTGCCGTGCATCGGATCAATCGACCAGACGACATTCTTGCCCTCCCGCACGGTCGCAGCCATCAGCTGCGGCAGGCGCTGCGCGATCTTTTCGGCGCCGAAGCGACCGATCAGGGTCAGACGGCCCGGCTCATTGGCGGGGTTCAGCGCATCAATCAGGCGCAGCATCTCTTCCGGCTCCATGGTGGGGCCGCATTTGACGCCGATGGGGTTCTTGATCCCCTTCATGAACTCGATATGCGCGCCGTCGAGCTGACGGGTGCGCTCGCCGATCCACAGCATGTGGGCGGAAGTGTCGTACCAGTCGCCCGACGTGGAATCCACGCGGGTCATGGCCTCCTCAAAGCCCAGCAACAGGGCCTCGTGGCTGGTGTAGAACTCCACCTGATGCAGTTCGGGCTGCCGCTCCGGCGTCAAGCCGATGGCGGACATGAAGTCCAGGGTCTCGGATATCTTGTCGGCGACCTCGCGATAGCGCGCGCCCTGAGGGCTGCCCTCGACAAATCCCAGAGTCCAGCGGTGCACATTGTACAGATCGGCGTAACCGCCGCTGGCGAAGGCGCGCAAGAGGTTCAGGGTGGAGGCCGACTGGGCGTAGGCGCGCAGCAGCCGGTCCGGGTCCGGCGCCCTTGACGCCGGGTCGAAGTCCTGGCCGTTGATATTATCGCCACGATAGGACGGCAGGGTCACGCCGTCGATGGTTTCAATCGGCTCGGAACGCGGCTTGGCGAACTGGCCCGCAATGCGGCCAACCTTCACCACCGGCTTGCCGCCGGCAAATGTCAACACGACCGCCATCTGCAACAGCAGACGGAAGGTGTCGCGGATATTGTCAGCGTGAAATTCCTTGAAGCTTTCGGCGCAGTCGCCGCCTTGCAACAGAAAGGCCTTTCCCTGGGCGACGCTGGCCAGACGTGTCTTCAACTGACGCGCCTCGCCCGCAAAAACCAGGGGCGGCATGACGCGCAGAGAGGCTTCCACCCGCTCCAGAGCAGCAGGATCAGGATAGTCCGTGGGGACGTGCTTGGCCGGCCGGGATCTCCAGGCGGCAGGCGACCAACGTTCAGACATGGCTAAAAATATCTCCTTCCGGGCCGCCATATAGGACGAAACATCCGCCGGCGCAAAAGCACTGCATGGAAAACTAAAGAGGAAGGAGCATGGAAAAGGCGTCCCTGGCCGTGACCGCCCTTTGCAGGCGGGTTGCATCCAGCGCCATGATGACAAGGGCGCCGAGGGCGCCGAGGGCCAGCCACCATTCCTGCCAGACGCCGAAACTGAGACCGCCAATGGCCAGATAGGCGCACATCGTGGCCGCCGCTGCCCCCGCCAGAGCCGGATCGCGTCTGCGGATCAGCTCGACCTGAGAGATCATCCAGACAAAGAAGATCGCCGCCACGCCAGCGCCGACCGCGCCCAGTTCAAACCAGATCTGCACCGCTGCATTATGCGGATGCAGCGGGATCAGCCCGGGAAACACCCGGCTCGAATCCAGCCCCCAGCCGAACAGGGGCTTGTTCTCGACCAGACCGCTGACAAATCGCCAGATTTCAAGCCGCGACCCCCAGGAGGTCTTGGCCACGCCCGTCGCCAGGACCGCATGACCCGATGCGCCAAACTCGCTCACGACCAGCGGCGCCAGAACGAAATAGAGGATGATCGCCAGGACGGCCAGATTGGTCGCCGTGCGGCCCAGCCTCTGCACCGCCAGCATGGCGACGCCCCCGAGCAAGACCGCCACAATGGGAGAGTCCACCTGCAGGAAGATCGAGGTGGCGACGGTTCCCAACAGGGTCGCCACCGCCACAGCCCGCCAGACCTGCCCTTTGGACCACAGATGCAGGGCGACCGGCCAGGCCAACAGGGCGAGCGTGTAACAGGCCCGCGCCACATTGCGGCGCAGCAGATCCGGCCGTGTCGCCAGATGCGCCGACGTCTTCAGGGCGGCGTAGATGGCCTGACCATTGAAAGACTCCACCAGCAACACGGCGACCAGCAGCGCAAAGCCCACCGCCAGGCAGGTCAGGCCCCTCGCCGCCGCATCCCGTCTGATGGCCGGGCCGGAGGCGACAAGACTGCCTGTCAGGGCCAGAAGAAAGACCAGCTTCAGGCCGGTCATCTGCTGCAGATCGCGTCCGCGTGTAAAGCTGGGGTCTGGCAGGTGGTAGGGCGACCAGATCTGGCTGATCAGTCCCCAGACGAGCAGAACGCTCAACAGCGCCATGCCGGCGGAAAAACGGCGCGTATGTGGGATCAGGGGCAGACAGGCGATACCGGCCAGGGCCACCAGCGGCGCAAAGGCCAGATTGCCGACATAGGACACAATCGGCGTCAGCACGGCGAGCGTCACCCACAGGCCGTCCCGCACATTCATGGCCAGACGGGCCGGCCAGTTCAGACGAAATGTCCGGGCGCGACGCGGCGTCGTGCTCGTCTCGCCGACCATATGCGACGGCGGCTCGGCGGCTTGCGCCCTGAAACTGGACGCAGCCCCGAAGTCTGGCTCGCTTTCGCGTTGCTGTAGCTCGATCTCGCCCACGGTCAGGTTCATCTCGCGGTCGCCAATATGGGCGGGCGGTACAGGTCCTTCAGCGTCACCAGTTCCTCGGCAAGAGAGGGGTGAACCGCGCAGGTCGCGTCCCATTGGGCCTTGGTCAGTCCCGCCTTGACGGCGATTGCGGCCATCTGGATGATTTCCGCAGACTCAGGCCCCACAATGTGAACGCCCACCACCTTCTGGCTCGCCCTTTCGACCACGAGTTTCATCAAGACCCGGTCTTCATGTCCGACAAAGATGGTCTTCATGGGGCGAAAGCGTGTCAGATAGATATCCACCTCGCCCAGGGCCTTTCGCGCGTCCGTTTCGCTCAGGCCGACACAGGCCACCTGGGGCTGGGAAAAGACGGCCGTCGCCACGTCGGCATGGTCAAAACGGGTGGGGCGTTCATAGAATTCGGTCTCAGCAAAGGCCGCGCCCTCGCGGATCGCCACAGGGGTCAGGTTGATGCGATTGGTCACATCGCCCACCGCCCAGATATTCTCGACATTGGTGCGCGACCAGTCGTCCACCACAACGGCGCCCGCCGCATCCATCATGACGCCTGCGGCTTCAAGCCCCAGCCCTTGCACATAGGGCTCGCGTCCCGTGGCGAACATGACCTCGTCTGAGGTGATCGCGCCGCCGTCGCTGAAATAGCTGACCAGTCCGTCCGGGGTCTTTTCAATCCGGTCATGCACGGATGAGAGCCGCACCTTCAGGCCGCGCTTGTGCAGTTCGTCGCACAGATGGACCCGAACATCCTCGTCAAAACCGCGCAGGATATTGGGTCCGCGATAGACCAGCGTGGTGTCGACGCCCAGACCGTGAAAAATACAGGCGAACTCCACCGCTATATAGCCGCCGCCGACCACGACGATGCTTTTGGGCAGGCGGGGCAGGTGAAAGGCTTCATTGGAGGAAATCGCATATTCGACGCCTGGCAGTCCTGTCGGCGCCTTGGGCCGCCCCCCGGTGGCGATCAGGATCTTGTCCGCCGTCACCGATCGGTTCAGGCCCACAAGCTCCAGCGTGTGGGCGTCTGTGAACCGGGCCTTGGCCTGGATCAGCTCCGCCCCGGCCTTTGCAAGGTTGGAGGCGTAGATACCGGAAAGTCGCGAAATCTCGATGTCTTTCGCATCAATAAACGCGCGCCAGTTGAAATTTGTCTCGCCGATGCTCCAGCCAAAACCGCGAGCGACTTCGAATTGTTCGGCGCATTCCGAGGCATAGACCATGAATTTCTTGGGAACGCAGCCGCGGATGACGCAGGTGCCGCCAATGCGATATTCTTCGGCCACCGCCACCCGCGCGCCCGACGCCGCCGCCAGACGCGCCGCGCGCACGCCGCCCGAACCGGCGCCGATGACGAAGAGATCGTAATCATAGGCGGACATGGACGCCTCCCGTTTCTCAGCTGGAACGAGACAACCGCGTCACGCCCGTCGAATCTCCAATCAGGGCCTCATTCGTCAGCCCCAAAAACAGGCCGTGCTCGATGAGACCGGTCACCGCTTTCAGCGCCGTCGCCAGGGCGACGGGGTCATGAATGGCGATGCAGTCCAGATCATAGATAAACTGTCCGGTGTCCGTCGTCACCGGGGCGCCGTCACGAATACGCCAGCGAGGCGAAACTTTGACGCCTGCGGACGATGCGGCCTCGGCGATTCGGCGGGCTGTGGTGGTGTGTCCAAAGGCGACCACTTCAAGCGCCAGGGGAAAAGCGCCCAGGATTTCAACGCGCTTGGCGGCCTCGGCGATGACAACACAGCCCCTGGATGCTTCCCAGACCAGGTTCTCGCGCAGCTGGGCCGCGCCACCGCCCTTGTTCATGTACAGACCGGGGCCGATCTCGTCTGCGCCGTCCACTGTGAGGTCAATCACGCCCGCTTCGTCCAGGGTCACAATCGGCAGACCCAGCGAACGGGCCTGAGCCTCCGTCATGCTGGAGGTCGGCACGCACCGCAACTTCAACCCCTCTGTCGCGGCGCGACGTCCGACGGCGGCGACGAAATGGGCGGCGGTGGATCCCGTGCCGAGGCCGAGCGTCATGCCGTCCGCCACCAGCTGCGCCGCAGCCTCGCCGGCGGCCTTTTTCTGTTGATCTGTCGTGTTCATCGGCTTTTGCGCCCCATCTTCATGGCGCGAAAACGCGCCGCCCAGCCGGGCTTTTCCACCTGTTGCGCCCGCGTCAAGGCCAAGGCGTCGGCAGAGACAGGCCGTGTGACGACCGAACCGGAGCCGATATAGGCGCCGTCGCCGATGCTGATCGGCGCGACCAGCGCGCTGTTGGAGCCGATAAAGGCGCCCGCCCCGACCTCTGTCCGATGCTTGTCGAAGCCGTCATAATTACAAAAGATCGTCCCGGCGCCGATATTGGCGCCCGCCCCGACCGAGCCGTCGCCCAGATAGGCCAGATGATTGGCCTTGGCGCCCTTGCCCACCGACACCGCCTTCACCTCGACGAAATTGCCGATATGGGCGTCCTCGCCAATCTCCGCGCCGGGACGTAGCCGGGCATAGGGGCCCACAATGGCGCCCGCCGCGACGACAGCGCCCTCAAGATGGCTGAAGGCGCGAATGAGCGCCTGCCCTACCTTCACCCGCGGGCCGAACACGACATAGGGCTCGATCACCGCGCCTGCGGCGATGTCGGTGTCGTGATGCAGGACCACGGTTTGCGGCGCAGGCATGCAGACGCCCGCCTCCATGAACCGACGGCGCGCAGCGGCCTGATAGACCGCCTCGGCCTGAGCCAGCTCCACCTGACTATTGACGCCCTTGACGCGATCTTCGTCGGTGAAGACAGCGCTGACCCCCAGGCCGCGTCCGCGCGCCAGCCCCACCACGTCGGTAAGGTAGAACTCGCCCTTGGCATTATCGTTGCGCACATCAGCCAAAAGGCTGAACAGGGTGGCGCGATCCGCAGCCAGAACCCCCGAATTGCAGGCCGTGACCGCCAGTTCCTCCACAGAGGCGTCCTTGGCCTCCACAATCCTGGCCAGGGGCCCGCTCGGCTCGATGATCAGACGGCCATAGGCGGACGGGTCTGCAGCGTCGAACCCCAGTACAGCCAGGTCCGCGCCTGAAGCGCGCGAGGCGAACAGCGGCGCGACCGCGTCAGCGTCCAGAAGCGGGGTGTCAGCATAGGTGACCACCACATCGCCGTCGAAGTCCGCCAGGGCGTTGCGCGCCGCCAGAACGGCATGGCCCGTGCCCATCGGCGGATCCTGGATAACGACGCTCCCCTCCCCCAGCCGGTCGGCGGCGTGCGCGGCCACCTGAGGCGAATGGGCGCCCGCCACCACGACGATCCGTTCGCAGCCAAGCTGTTGCGCGGCGTCAATCGCCCAGTCCAGCATGGCCCGACCGGCCACCTTGTGCAGCACCTTTGGCAGGGGCGAGCGCATACGCGTCCCCTGACCGGCGGCGAGAATGACAGCGGCGCGCGCGATAGCTTTTGTCATGGGGCGTGAAGACTCCAGTTGAGTTCCCGCAGCCTTTAGCCGAAACCGTGCAGGCTTTCGACGCCAATTCGGGGAATCTTGCAATATGAGCGCGGCGGATCAGAACCTGTTCGACGGCGCCGTCATCGCCTTTGACCTCGACGGCACGCTGGTTGAAACCGCGCCGGACCTTGTCGGCGCCCTCAATACGGTGTTGGCGGAGCAGGCTCTGCCCGGCCTGCCCCTGGCCAGTGCGCGATCTCTGGTGGGGCATGGCGCCCGCGCGCTGCTGGTGCGGGGTTTTGAGGTCGCCGGGCTCACCCTGACGGACGAGGCCGCGATTGGGCTGGTGGCGCGCTTTATCGAGGTCTATCACGACCGCATCGCCGAGGAGAGCCGACCCTATGAGGGCTGTCTGCAGGCGCTGGACCTGTTGCGCGGACACGGGGCCAGACTGGTGGTCTGCACCAACAAGCTGACCTGGCTGTCCACCGCGCTTCTGGATCGTCTGGGCATGTCGGATCGCTTCGAGGCGATCATAGGCGCTGACGCCGCCCCCGCCCCCAAGCCCGACCCGCGCCATGTGCTGCACGCCATCCAGGTCGCCGGCGGAACGCCGGATCGCGCGATCATGGTCGGCGACAGCATCAATGACGTCGCCTCGGCCCAGTCGGCGGGCGTGCCGGCCATTGTCGTGCCATTTGGCTATACGGACATTCCCGCAGCAGACCTGGGCGCCGAACGGCTGATCCATCACTATGATCAGTTGGTCGACGCCGCGCGCGATTTGCTCGGGCGACGCTAACTGCGGGTAAAGACTGGCGGGCGCCGCTCGCGAAAGGCGTTCAGCGCCTCCTGATGATCGAGAGAACGGGCCAGTCCGGACAGGATGTCGCTGTTCAATTGCGCCGCCGCCTGCGGATCAAGATCGACAGCCGCACCGCTCATGCGTTTGGTCGCCTCGATGGACAGGGGCGCTCGGGTGGCGATGCGAAGGGCCAGGTTCAGGGCTCGGGGCGCCAGGTCGTCGGCCTCGTAAAGCGCCGTCGCCAAACCCCAGTCCAGGGCCGTCCGGGCGTCGATGGGCGCGCCGGTCAGCAGCATGGCGCGCGCCCGGCCCAGCCCGATCAGGCGCGGCAATCTCCAGGCCGAGGCCATCAGCCCCACATTGACAGCGGCGGCGATAAAGCTTGCGCCACGCGCCGCCAACCGGATGTCGCTGGCTAGTGCAATCTCCAGCCCGCCGCCAGCCGCATAGCCGTTCACAGCCGCGATCACAGGAACGCGAAGGGTCTCTATCCGGGTGAAGAGGCGCGCAAACTGCTCCAGATTGTCCATCGCCGCATCGCCGCCGCCCGACATGGCCTTCAGATCGTCGCCCGAGCAAAAGGCTTCGCCCGTCCCGGTCACCACGACCGCACGCACGGACAGATCGCGGTCGATCTCATCCAGCATAGCGTGCAACCGCGCGCGCGGCGCGGCGCCCAGCGCATTGGTCGGCGGATTGTCAATGCGGATCAGAGCCACGCCAGGCTCTTTGCGCGTCATTTCGATGGCCTCGCCCATGAGCTTCGCCCCGCCTTTGCCTGCCTAGCTGTCTCGACGCCTTATAGTGATCCCCCCACCGGATTTGCTCAAGAAAATGCACTTCGTCGCCAAACCCTGTTGCAGCCCTCAAAGTCCTCAGCTATAGCCTCCCCCCTCTGAACACTGGTCCAGGCAGGGCCAGTCAGTAGGGCGCGTAGCTCAGCGGGAGAGCATTCGCTTCACACGCGAAGGGTCACAGGTTCAATCCCTGTCGCGCCCACCATTCAGTCTCTCTCAAAACCCGGTGTGGTTTTTGGTCTGCGGAATCCCCCGACATTCCCGCCGGTTACCGGGTCCGGAGAGCACACAGCCGCTCTCCACAATGGCCGTTCGCGCCCAATTCCCCCTGCATTTCCGGCCCATTCTCCAGGACCATTTCAGAAGTGTACCTTTGCGCCGCGCAGGACCTGTTCCCTGCCAGCAGGGTAATCTGCAGGGAACTGATCTGATATCCCGTTCGGCCGAAGGATTTGGTGTCGCTGAACTCCAGGCCACGTAGGGAATTTCTGATCCGTCGGACGAACATTTCCCGGATTCCCAGCAGGGTATTTATTGGCCCGAGCAGGGACGCGATTTCTGTGAGCAGGGAACCGTGGGAAATGGCTGGGGCGGAGCCTAAACAGGTGAGGGGCGCGCGCTTGTTTCACCTGTTTTACCTGTTATTTCCGATTTAACAGGTCAGGACGGGGCGGCTCTTTGGTTCATCTCGCCTGCCAATGACGCTTAAACTGGCTTGGTTTCAATGCGTTACCTGATCGCCTGCCCGGGTCAATGACACCAGACTACTCTCAAAATAACAGGTCAAAAACAGGTCCATAACAGGTGTGAAACAGGCAGGTAACAGGTGCAAAACAGGTGACGTTTCGAGGGCAGAAAACAGGTGCTAATCGGCGCTCAGGTCGTCTCGGATTTTCGTCCGCCGAGGCTGAGGAATAGATTCCGTTGAGCCTCCCAGGATGGCGGCAACGGCGAGCGCACAAGGGCGCCCAATGAGACGGCCTGAGGCTGCCTGCCCTGCAGGATCATCCCGACCAGATCCGGCGCCAACCAGGCC
>CAIOJR010000189.1 GCA_903858685.1 uncultured Caulobacterales bacterium
GCCGTTGGAGATGGTCGAGCCTTGCGAGGCGAAGGCCTGAGGCAGGGTGTTGATGATGTCTTCAACGCGGGTCGCGCCCTGCGCCACGATGTCGGCGTTCGTCACCACCGAAACGGCGCTGGCCGATTGCAGGTTCGGCTGTGGAATGCGCGAACCGGTCACCACAACAGCCTGAACATCGGTCGAAGCCGTGTCCGCTGCCTGGGCGGCCATCGGGGCTGCAAGACCTGCAATCAGCAGGGCCGGCGCCACAAGTGCCGACGATCGCGCAAGTGCGGAAGCGAAGCTCCGCGACTTGGAAGGGTTGGAAGACTGGACTAACGCCATGATTGCTTCGTTCTCCGAAATGCTCTGGCCCAAGACGCCGCCCCAAGCGCGCCTTCATGACCACATTGCGGCGATAAAGCGACGCGCAGTGATCTCAGGTCAACTGATGATGAAGTTTATGTAACATTGAGTCTTGAGAGTGTGGCGAACAGGACACAGCTCCCACCGCGCCGCATGGCGAAAGCTTGGGCGCTATGTCCGCGTCTTGCCCAATTGACGACCAGATCGCACCCAATCCTGTAGAAACGGGGGAAAGTTGTTCCGCTGGGACTCGCCCCATTTGGGGCGTCGCTCCAACAGGTCCCTGCCGCTTGACCGCCACATCAAGGCAAGCCCATTGTCCAGGCAATGTTGTTCAACGGAGCTCAGATCACAGTGAAAAAGTCTTGTTTCAAAGGGATTGGCGCCCTTTCAGCCGCGATGCTGGGGGTGTCCGCACTGGCGCTCGCACCTGTCATCGCCAGCGCGTCAAGCCTGGATGTGAAGAGCGCCAAGGCCGCTGTCGACAAGGATCTGGACGCCGACTATCCGCACCTGGACGCCCTCTACAAGGACATCCACGCCCATGCCGAGCTTGGATTTCAGGAGCATCGCACCGCAGCGATTCTGGCCAAGGAGATGCGCAGCCTGGGCTATGAGGTGACCGAAGGCGTCGGTCAGACCGGCATTGTGGCTGTGCTGAAAAACGGCGCCGGGCCCACGGTCCTGGTCCGCACCGAACTGGACGCCCTGCCCTTGCAGGAAAAGACCGGCCTGCCCTATGCCAGCCAGAACAAGCAGACGGTGAACGGGGTCGAGACCTATGTCGATCACGCCTGCGGCCATGACATCCATATGGCGGTCTGGGTCGGCGTTGCGCGCGTCATGTCCACCATGAAGGACCGCTGGCAGGGTACGGTCGTGTTCATCGGCCAGCCTGCGGAAGAGACCATTGGCGGCGCTTCGGCCATGCTGAAGGATGGGTTGCTGACCCGCTTTCCCAAGCCGGATCTGGGCTTTGGCCTGCATGTCGGGCCCAGCGCCTATGGCGAGGTGGCCTATAAGTCCGGCGTCTCGACCTCCAATTCCGACAGTTTCGAGATTTTGTTCAAAGGGCGCGGCGGCCATGGCTCCATGCCCAGCATGACCATCGATCCGATCGTGGAATCGGCCCGATTCGTGGTGGACGTGCAGACCGTCATCAGTCGTGAGAAAGACGCCGCCGCCTTTGGGGTGATCACGGTGGGCTCCATCCATGCCGGAAACGCCGGCAATATCATCCCCGACCAGGCGACCCTGCGCGGCACCATCCGCAGCTATACGCCAGAGGTCCGCTCCAGGCTGATCGAAGGCCTTGAGCGCACCGCCCGGGGAGAGGCCGCGATTTCCAATGCGCCGGAGCCCCAGATCAGCGTGGTGAGCGGCGGACGGGCTGTGGTGAACGACGCGGCCATAACACAAAAGACCGCCAAGGTGTTCAAGGCGGCCTTTGGCGACCAGGCGGTTGAGTTCACCAGCCCGGGCGCGGCCAGTGAAGACTATTCGGAGTACATCATCGCCGGCGTGCCCTCGCTGTTCTTCAGCATTGGCGGCGCAGATCCGGCGGCGGTCGCCGCGGCGAAGGCTGGCGGCAAGCCGGTGCCGATCAACCATTCTCCCTATTTCGCCCCGGTGCCGGAGCCGACCATACGAACGGGGGTGGAAGCCATGAGCCTGGCCCTGTTCAACACCCTTCATCGCTAGAGTCCGGGACAGGCGGCTAAAACAGAGCTTGGCGAAACGCGGCGGCCGGTTGACAAGGCCGTAACCGGCGCGTTTCGCCTCGCCATTTCCACAAGACCAAAGGACCTTTGGGGAACTTATGACCTCATCCACCCCGACCGAGCCCGCACAGATCGTGCAAATCGAGCAGGCCTGGCGCGCTGGCGACAAGGCTGCGGCCTTTTCCCTGGCCAACGCCGCGCTGGAGGCCGGTGTCGAGCACCCCGTCGTCCTGCGGATCGCCGCTGAATCGCGCATTGATCAGGAGCGCTATCCAGATGCTGGAGACCTGATCAACCGCTCGCTGGCCTTCAATCCTGCAGATCCGGACGGGCTGTGCACCCTGGGTCTGTTGCTGAACCGCGAGGGTCGGCTGGACGAATGCCTGAACGTGTTCGGACAGGTGCTCAATATTGACCCCGACCATGCAAGGTCCTGGCTATGGCTCGGCCATACGCTCGCGGTGCTCGATGTGGATGCGGAGGCGATCAAGGCTTACACACGCGGCGGCGAAGTCGCCCCCGCCGATCCTGCCCCGCTGGGCGGCATTGCTGAGGTGGAGTTTCGCGCAGGCCGCACCGTGGAGGCGCGCGACGCCGCCGAGCGCGCTCTGGCGATCGACCCGACCCATCCGATTTCAAGCTGGGTGGCGGGCCGCATGGACCTGGCCGCGGGCGATGCTGAAAAGGCCCGCGCCCGCATGGAGGCCGTGCTTCAACGCCCGCGCCTGGAAACGACGGAAAGACAGTTGAGCTACAGCCTTCTGGGGGACGCGCTGGACCGTCTGGATCGCGTCGACGACGCCTACGCCGCCTACACGACCATGAACGAGGTCATGGTCGCCCATGCCGGGCCGCGCTTTGGGCCTGGCGGTCAGGTGGAGAGCCACCTGAACTTCATCAACCGCCTTGACGCGGGCTACAGGGCGGCGGGCGACAAGGCGTGGCGCGTCTCTCCCCCGCAGATCGCCCCGTCCCCCGTTCGCCGCCACATCTTCGTCTTCGGCTATCCCCGCTCCGGCAATACGCTGGCGGCGGCGGTGCTGGGCGCCCTGCCCAATGTGCGGGTGACCGAAGAACGCGCCACCCTGCTCGACGCGGACTGGGCCTTTCTGCGCGATGAGGCGGCCCTGGCCAATCTGGCGGACCTGAGCTCGGAAGAGGCCGAGTTCCATCGCGACGTCTACTGGCGCCATGTGCGTCAGACGGCGCCGGATGTGGATGGCAAGATCTATATCGACATGGCCCCGCTGAACGGGCTCAAACTGCCGATGATCCGCAAGCTGTTTCCGGACGCGCGCCTGATCCTGTGTCGCCGCGACCCGCGGGACGTGGTGCTGAGCTGTTTCCGCCAGACATTTCGGGTCAACGCCTCAACCTTCCAGATGGCCACCATCAGGGATACGGCCAACCACTACGCCGCCGCAATGGCGCTCCTGCAGGCCAATCTGGCGCGCACCGCAGCGCCGGTCTTCGACCTCGACTATGAGACCTTCGTGGCCGATTTCGAAGCCAACGCCCGCGCGATGGTGGCGTTCGCCGGGCTCGACTGGAACGACGCGGCGCTGAACTTCTCCAAGGCCGCGGCTGAACGCAAGCTCAGGACCGCCAGCGCCGCACAGGTCCGTTCGGGCCTCTATGACGGATCAGGCCAGTGGAAGCGATATGCAGACTATCTGGCGCCGGTCCTGCCTGTGCTGGCGCCCTGGATCGGCTGATCCAGCGCCCATTGACGGGCGCCGGATCAGCCGGATCGGGCCATAGCCTCAGCGTGGCTTGCGGAAGCGCAGCAGGAACTGATCGGTATGACCGCGCAAGGACGGGTCGAACACAAATTTGGCATGGTCGTCCGCCGGATTGGCCAGGACCGTGCTTTCCCCATCCAGCACGAAGCCTGCGGCCAGGACCTCGGCCTTGACCGTGGCGGGGTCAATCCTATGACGGGTCTGCGTGCCGGTCAGGCCTGAGCCTGCGGCGTCGGCATGGTCCAGCACCACATAGACGCCGCCCGGCTTCAGGGCGGCGAAGACATTGGCGTTGAAGCGCGCCACATCCGCGGGTCCCATGAATTTGTCGTGCAGGTCATGGTAATTCTGGCGGATGAAGACGACGTCCAGTCCACCCGGCAGGGCAGGCGCGTCAATGGGCGCGGTCAGGACGGCGACATTGGCGTAGGCCGGGTCCGCGCTCAGCCCCTGCATCATGGCCATGATCTCGGGATGGACCTTGATCACTTCAGCAGGCTCAAAGGCATAGACCTTGCCCGTCGGGCCGACCGCCTGGCTCAGCGCCCTGACAAAGCGACCGGCCACAATATCGGCCACCTTGTCGCCCGGCTTGACGCCCATGAAGGCCAGGACCTCGGCGCGCTTCATCGCCGGATCGGTTAGAGCATCGGCCGGAGCCTGCGGCTGGGCCATGGCCGGCGGCGTCAGTCCAAATGCGCCAATACTGAACGCCCCGACGCCCAAGGTCCCCGTCGCCCAGACCGTGGTCGACAGAGCCATGGCAGTCGCAGATGCAAATCGACTCATGCGTGACATGTGTTCCTCCCTCTATTTGGGACAGCATAACGCGAAATCGACGCAACTCATATCCCGGCGCTGAATTCATGAGGCCGCGCCTTTTGGGCGTCAAAGCCCCCCCATCACGCCCCCTCGACCTACTGTGCAAGCACAGATGGAGGCGCATTAATCTCAAAAAACATTAAGCATGTTCGGAATTCGCAGGCGTTATAAGCCGTTGTTTGCTTTGAAAGGTGAAATGTTTCAATGTTGAAAAATACTATTTAATCATGTATCGATATTACATATTTAAAATATGCGTTATGATGAATTTCAAAAAAACTATATACTTAATCAAATACTCAAAATTAGATACGAAAATTTAATAATTCCGACGAATTCTGATCACGTTCCGCAAAACGCGGATTTAGGCGCTCATTCAGCGCTTAACAAACCAGAAGGATCGTATGACCATGTCTAACAACAGCATCAATACAAATGTCGGCTCGCTCATCGCGCTTCAAAATCTGAACGCCACCGCGACCGAACTGCAACAAACTCAAAATCGCATCTCTACCGGTCTGGCGGTTTCGTCGGCCAAGGATAATGGCGCCATCTGGGCTATTGCCCAGAACAGCCGCTCGGATATCAGCGCTCTGGATTCAGTGAAATCGTCGCTGCAGCGCTCGCAGTCCACCGTGGACGTGGCGGTTTCGGCCGGTCAGACCATTTCGGACCTGCTGAACCAGATCAAGTCCAAGGTCCTGTCGGCCACGGACACCTCGCTCGACACGGCCA
>CAIOJR010000190.1 GCA_903858685.1 uncultured Caulobacterales bacterium
CGGAGTGTCTGAGGAAGGTTTCACCGGACAGCGCGTGCCTGATGTCACCGCGCTTGGCAAGTCGAACGCGCAATTGAGGCGAGGCGGAACGACTGGCGAAAGGTGGCGCGTCGGCCTATGTTTCCATCCATGAGCGACGCTTCGACCCCGATTCCGATGGAAAACCCGAATGCCGAGCCTGTGTTGGGCGCGGCTCCTGACAAGGTGCTCAGTCCGGCCGCCTTGCGCGCCCTGTCGGAGGCGGCGGAGCGCCGACGCATGGAGCCTGTGGTCGCGGCTCGGACGGAAGACGGCGGGCCTGGCGGGCCGGAACCAACCCGATACGGTGATTGGGAGCGCAAGGGCATGGCGGTGGATTTCTGATGCTGCTCGCCCATTCCACCTGGCCGGAAATCGAGGCCCGCATCGCCAGATCGCGCGCGATCGTCATCCCCATCGGCTCCAATGAGCAGCATGGCCCCACGGGGCTGCTGGGCACGGACTGGATGTGTCCGGAGATCATCGCCCACGCCGCTCATGACAAGGGTGATCTTATCGTCGGACCGACGTTCAATATCGGCATGGCGCAGCACCATCTGGGCTTTCCGGGCTCCATCAGCCTGCGCCCCTCGACCATGATCGCCGCCCTTCGGGACTGGAGCGTCAGTCTGGCGGGCCACGGCTTTGACCGGATATATTTCCTCAATGGCCATGGCGGCAATGTCGCCACGATCGAGGCGGCGTTTTCCGAGATCTATTCGGAATCAAGCTGGCGCGCAGAGCGGCGCGGCTTTGCCTTGAAGCTGCGCAACTGGTGGGACCTGCCCGGCGTGGGCAAGCTGTGCGAGCGGCTTTATCCGCAGGGTCACGGCTCCCACGCTACGCCTTCCGAGATCGCCGTGACCCAGTTCGCCTATCCCCAGAGCATCAAGGCCGCCAACTACGCCCCGCAAATTGCGCCAACGGGGCCGATCCGGGAAGCTCTGGACTTCAGGGCGCGCTATCCCGATGGCCGGATGGGCTCTGATCCCGGTCTCGCCACGCCGGAAGCCGGCGGCCAGATCGTGGCCCTGGCGGTGGACGGGCTGATCGGCGACATGCGCAGCTTTGAGGCTGAGCCGACGCCCTGAGCTTGCTCAGACAGCGAGCCTGTAGCCGCCGACCTCTGTCATCAGGATCTGGGCGTGACTGGGATCGGGTTCGATCTTCTGGCGCAGACGATAGATGTGGGTCTCGAGCGTGTGGGTCGTGACGCCGGCGTTATAGCCCCACACCTCGGCCAGCAGGGCCTCGCGCGAGGCGGTGCGGTCCGTGGCGCGGTAAAGATATTTCAGTATGCTGGTTTCCTTGTCCGTCAGGCGGATCTTTTTCTGTCTGGCGTCCAGCAACAGCTTTTGCGCAGGGCGGAACTCGTAGGGCCCGATATGGAAGACCGCATGTTCCGACTGCTCGTGCGCCCGCAGGTGAGCGCGGATGCGGGCGGATAGGACGGCGAACCGAAAGGGCTTGGTCACATAGTCGTCTGCGCCGGAGTCCAGACCGCGAATGGCGTCGGAATCCTCCGCTGCCGCCGTCAGCATGATCACGGGCGCGCTGATTCCTTCGCTGCGCATCTGTTTGCAGGCGTCGCGACCATCGCCGTCCGGCAGGTCCACGTCCAGAATGATCAGGTCGGGCGACACCGTGCGCGCAGCCTCAAGGCCGGTGGCGACCGTACAGGCGGTCTCGACCTTGAACTCCGGCTCAAGCGCGAGCTGTTCGGCCAGCGCCTCGCGGAGGTCGTCGTCATCGTCGATAATCAGCAGGGTTTTCGATTGGGCCATGTGGACGACCATGCACTGACCCCTATCATAGGCCAAGATGGCTAAGGCGAGGCAAGGCAATGATTTTTACCGCCCGCAGCAATGGAGGCTTTGAGGGGCCCGAAATTTCATGTCGTTGCGCTCTTGGCCGGTCGGGCGTGATCGCGGCGCAGGACAAGCGAGAAGGCGACGGCGCGTCCCCCCTGGGCCTTTGGCCTATTCGCCGCGTGCTCTATCGGGCGGATCGAATCGCGCGACCGACCACGAGCCTGCCCCTGTCGGTGATCCAGCCCCATGACGGGTGGTGCGATGCACCGGATGACCCGGCCTATAACCAGTTCGTCGGATTGCCCTATCCGGCCAGCGCAGAGGCGCTTTGGCGTGAGGACGGTGTCTACGATATTGTGGTGATCCTGGGTCATAATGACGACCCGCCGGTCAGCCAGATGGGCTCGGCCATATTTCTGCATCTGGCCCGCCCGGATTGGACGCCGACCCAGGGCTGCGTCGCCTTGCAGATGCGCGATCTGCTGCATGTTCTGGCCACGGCGGAGCCGGGCGCCGTGCTCGCCATTGCCGCCGTCTGACCCAATTGACTCGGGAAGGTGCGCGGACGGGGTTGAACAGCCCTACCGGCGCGGTCCATGCTTCGCTTCTGAAAGATATGAGGTGTTTTGCATGCGTGTTGCTTGTCTGGCGGGTCTGGCCGTCGCGCTGTTGTCGAGTTCGGTCGTGGCTGCGCCTTCGGCGCAGGAGGCCTCGGCCATCCCGGCTAATGTGGTCGCCAATGCCGAGGCCCTGCGCGACAAGGCGCTGAAGGGGAGCGGCGCCTATGAGATTCTGGCCAGCCTGACGACCGAGATCGGGCCACGTCTGGCGGGTTCGGATGCGGAACATCGCGCCGCCGCCTGGGGCGTGGCGCGGCTGAAGGCGATGGGCTTCACCCATGTCCACACCGAGACCTTCAAGGTGCCCGGCTGGACGCGCGGCGAGGAGCGGGCGGAAGTGGTCAGCCCCTTTCCCCAGCGTCTCCTGGTTACCGCTTTGGGCGGTACGGTCCCGACCCCGGTCGACGGAATCGAGGGAGACGTCGTGATCTTTCGCACCTTTGACGCGCTTCTGGCGGCCCCCGTCGGTTCGCTCACCGGCAAGATCGCGGTGGTGACCCAGCCCATGCCGCGGACTCAGGACGGAACCGGCTACGGCGCCAATTATCGCATTCGCGGTTTGGGCGCTTATGAGGCGGCCAAGCGGGGCGCGGTCGCCTATCTGCTCCGCTCCCTGGCGACGGGAGACCGTCGCGATCCGCATACGGGCATGATGACCTATCTACCGGACCCCGCAGGCGCGCCCGCAACGCCGCACATACCGGCGGCGGCCCTGTCCGTCACCGATGCTGAGCAGCTGGAGCGCATGGTCGCCTTGGGCAAGCCGGTTCGTTTGCACCTGACCCTGACCCCGACCATCCGGGAAAACGCGACGGCGGAGACGGTGATCGGCGAGATTGCGGGCCGGGAAAAGCCGGACGAAATCGTGCTGATCGGCGGGCATCTGGACAGCTGGGATCTGGGCACGGGCGCCATCGACGACGGCTCCGGCGTCGCCATCACCACCGCCACGGCGGGCCTCATCGCAAGTTTGCCGCAGCATCCGCGCCGAACCATTCGCGTCGCCATGTTCGGCGCCGAAGAGATCGGCAAGGCGGCCCAAGCCTATCTTGAAGCCCACAAGACGGAACAGGCCGCCCATATCATCGCTTCCGAAAGCGATTTTGGCGCGGAACCGATCTATGCCGTCGAACTGCCCGCCAATGTCTTCGCCAGCGCCTATGGCCGTGCGCTGGCCCATGTCGTCGCGCCCTTGTCCGTCACGGTCACGCCGAATTCGGTCAAGGATGGCGGCGCCGATCTGGAAGCGCTGCAGGGCGTCCCGCTGGCGGCCCTGGCGCAGGACGGAACCCATTATTTCGATCTGCACCACACGGCGGATGACACCTTGGACAAGGTCAGTCCGGCCTCCCTCGACAAGGCCGTGGCCAGCTGGGTCGCCTTCACCTATCTGGCGGCCGACACTGACACAGATTTCCGCAGCATCGCCGCTGGCGACCCCGCAGCCAAGCCCGCTAGGCGATGAGCCCCGCCATGTTGCAAGGAAATTGTCGCGCCGCCCTTGTTGGGCTTTTTCTGAGTGTGGCCTCGGCCATGTCCGCCATGGCCGACCAGGACAGGTCGACCCCGTCCGGCCTCAGCCCTGAGGTCGCGCGCCAGATCGACCAGACGGTGACTGAAAGCCTCGCAAAGACCGGTGCGCCGTCTGTGTCGGTCGCGATCGTGATGGACGGCAAACTGGCCTACGCCAAGGCCTATGGTCTGGCGCAGATATCGCCCGCGCGCCCCGCAAGCGCCGAGTATCGCTACGCCATTGCGTCCAATTCCAAGGCCTTCACCGCGGCGGCGGTCCTGATGCTGGTCGACCAGGGCAAGATGAGCCTTGATGATCATGTGTCGCGGTGGTTCCCTGACCTGACTTCGGCGGATCAGGTCACCGTGCGCCAGCTCCTGTCCCACACGTCCGGCTATTCTGACTACTGGCCGCAGGACTATGTGATGACGCCGATGTTGTCGCCCACGACGCCGGAGGCGATCATCGATGCCTGGGCGCGCAAGCCGCTGGATTATGGTCCCGGCGAGGCCTGGCAATATTCCAATACGGGCTATGTCATTGCGGCGCGAATTGTAGAAAAGGTCAGCGGGCAGGGTCTGTACGACTTTCTTCAGGCTCATGTCTTTAAGCCCCTGCACATGAGCAGCGTGGTCGACAATGACCAGCACAGGATCATGGCGCCCGATACGGTTCCCTATACGCGGCTCGCGCTCGGACCAAGCCGTCCCGCGCCGCGCGAAGGCGCGGGCTGGATGTATGGTGCGGGCGAACTGGCCATGACCGCCAGCGATCTGGCGCGCTGGGACATCAGCATCATCGATCGCAGCCTGATGTCGAAGACCGCTTATGAGGCCATGACCAGGCCCGTCGCGTTGAAAAGCGGCGCCGACAGCGGCTACGGCCTGGGTCTGTTCGTGGATCAGAGCGGCGGTCGCCTCACCTATCACCATGGCGGCGAGGTGAGCGGGTTTCTGTCAGAGAACCGCATCTATCCCGATGATCACGCAGCGATCGTGGTGCAGTCCAGTTCCGACGCCGCCAGCGCTCAGAAGGACGTTGCGGCCAGGATTGCCTTTGTCCTCCTGCCGCCCAGAGGGGAGGACGCCACGACCCGACGGCTCCTCGACGGGCTGACGAAGGGCGCGCCGGAACGCAGCCTCATGACAGCCAACCTTGGCGACTATTTTTCCGCTCAGGCTGTGAGCGACGCCCAAAAGGCCCTGGTCGCCCTGGGGCCATTGCGAGCCCTGGTCCCGCGCGGCAAGGCGTTGCGTGGCGGCATGACCTATCGCGGCTACCATGCCGTTTTCGCAAAGGGCGCAGCGGAGATCAGCACCTACTTCACCAGCGACGGCAAGCTGGAGCAGTTCCTGATCGAACAGGCGGGCGACTAGAAACCTTTGAAGGTGGCGAATTCGCCCAGGGCTTCGCGCCGGGTGCGCAGGCTGTTGATTGGATGCGCCTCGTCCCGATAGCCCAGGGCCATGCCGGAAAAGACCATCTCATGCGCCCCCAGCTCGAGATGTCGGGCGAGCGTCTTTGGAAACTGGCACCAGGCTTCCTGGGCGCAGGTGTCCAGTCCCGCCTCCACGGCCAGCAGCATCAGGGTCTGCATGTACATGCCCAGGTCTGACCACTGCGGCGATCCCATGCGTCGGTCGAGGGTGAAAAACAGGCCGACTGGCGCACCAAACAGCCGGAAATTATTGGCGAACTGGGCAAGCCGCCCGGTCTTGTTCTCCCGCTCTATACCCAGCGTGGCGTAGAGATCCTCGCCCGCCTGAAAGCGCCGGGTGCGGTATGGGTCCCACAGATCCTTGGGATAGACGTCGTATTCCGGCGCCTCGGTGCGTGGCCGCTCGGTGATTACGGCGGCGACGTCGACCAACAGGGACTGAAGCGGCGCCCCGGTCAGGGCATAGACCCGCCAAGGCTGCAGGTTGCCGCCGGACGGCGCCCGCGCCGCCTTTTCGATCAGGCCGGCCACCAGATCGGCGGGCGGCGCGTGAGGTTTGAACGCCCGGACGGAGATGCGATGGGCGACGGCTTCGGATACCAGCATGGTCTGTCCTGCAGGCTCGCGGGTCGATAATGGAACCGCGTGGTTGAAGATCGGTGGCGAGGCCCTCCTAACACCCCGCCGCTGGGTCAAGACAAGCTTCATCATTGGCCCGATAGTAGGGGGGGCGATTCGCGCAGGGAGCAGGGCGTGGCCAAGGCGGTCAGAAACAGAACGGTCAGACCGAGGCCCAAGCCCAGGGCGAAAACGCATGGCGAGGGCGCGCGACGGGTGGGGCGGTTCGTCGCCGGACTGGCGGCGCTGGCCATTGTCATCCCCGTTCTCCAGACGGCGATCCTCAAATTCGCGCCGCCGCCGATCACCATCCTGATGATTCAGCGGCTGGCCGAGGGAAAGGGCATGGACATGAACTGGCGCCCGATCAGCCAGATATCGCCGCATCTGGTGGAATCGGTGGTCGCCGCCGAGGATGCGGGCTTTTGCCAGCATCACGGCTTTGATTTTGACGCCATGGAAAAGGCGGCGGCGGCCAATGAACGCCATCCCGGAAAGGTGCGCGGCGGCTCCACCATCAGTCAGCAGACTGCCAAGAACGTCTTCTTGTGGCCCGGGCGCGACTATGTGCGCAAGGGGCTGGAGGCGGGCTATACGGTTCTGATCGAGGCCGTTTGGGGCAAGACCCGCATCATGGAAATGTACCTCAATGTCGTGGAGTGGGGCCCTGGCCTCTATGGTGCGGAGGCGGCGGCGCAGAAATACTTCCACGTCAGCGCGGCGCGATTATCGCCTGATCAGGCGGCGCGACTGGCCGCGATCCTGCCCAGCCCGTTGAAGTGGCGGGCCGTGCATCCGGGCCGTTATGTGGCCAAACGCTCCGCCAGGATCGGCGCGCGGGCGCTGACTGTGCGCGAGGATGATCTGGCGGCCTGCGTGTCGCGCTGAACGCCGCGCCTCAAGGCAGACTGACGACGCCCGCCTCGCCGTCTTCATCGCCATAGGCCACCTGTTTGCCGTCGGGCGACATGGCCAGCGCCGTGATCTGGGCGCCCTTTTCGGCCCTGATCTCATGAACGCCGGTCACGTCAAGATCGGCGCTGAACACACGCCCATCCGCCCGACCCCAGGTCAGGCGCGGCAGGCCGGATGCGCCGGCGCAACGAACGACCAGCGCGCTTTCATCCACATCGATCTCGACGGCTTCGCGACCCATCGGTCCATTAGCGCCGGCAAAGGGCCAGATCACCACGCCCGGTCCGCCCGAAGTGGCCATCAGCGCGCCCTTGGCGATAAAGACCATGGAGCGAATCTTGCCCGGATAGCCCGCCATGCGCATGTCCTTCGCATCCGACAGGCGCCAGCCATGAAGGGCGTTTTCCTGCATCGCCGACAGCACAAATTTGCCGTCCGGACTGAAGGTCACACCCGTATGGGCGCCCGGCCATTTCAGCATTTGCGGCTTCTGTTCGGCGATCCGCGCGAACCACAACAGAACCCCGCCATAGCTGGCGACGGCGATCTTGCGGCCCTTGGGATCGAAAGCCACGTCAGCAACGGTTCGATCGTGGCGGAAACGCCGCTCGAAAGACGCATCCCGGGCGTCCCGCACGATCAGGTCGCGACCCGCCGCCAGGGCGATCAGGCCGCTCTGGGGACTTGCCGCCACAGCGTCGATCCACTTGCCGCCGATGTTGCAAAGCTCGACCGCGCCGGACCTGCGCGACCAGACAAGCCGACCATCGTCGCCGCCGGTAATGATCCCGTCCCCGTCGGGGTGTAGGGCTGCGCTCAGCACGACGCCCTCGTGGGCCTGAACAACCTCGCCGGTGTCGAAACGGACGGACCCGTCGCCCAGCGCAAAGACAGCGCCGTTACGGTCGAACAGGGCGGAAGCCACATAGGCGTGAAAAGATATCTGCATAAAGGCCCGATACCCCCCCTCGACCCTGCTTGCCTAGTGTGCATCGCTTGTGGCATGCGATTGCTCACAGGGTGGCAAGCGGGACCAAGGCGCCTGAAACCGGAGCATCCGGTCTTCGCGCAGCGGAATCCGGCTTTACAACCGCTCTATTCGAGGCGATCAATCGCTCGAGTTTTTTTGAAGAGCCGCCAAAGGCGCGGCATGGGAGACGCTTACAGATGGCGGCTAAGCTGTCCGGTCCCGGTGGTGGGTCCAAGTTCGATCTGGGTCAGAACTCAGAAATCAACGTGACGCCCTTCGTGGACGTCATGCTTGTTCTGCTGATCATCTTCATGGTGACCGCACCGTTGGCGACGCTGTCGATCAAGCTCGACCTGCCGCCTGCGCAACCGGCCAACCCCAACACGAAGCCCAAGCCCCCGACGATCATCAACCTGCAACAGTCGGGCAATATCTTCATCGGCACGGGCCCCAACACCCATTCCACAACGGTTGACAATGTCATTACCGATGTGCGCGCTGAGTTTGCAGCCAGCAAGAATGACACCGTGTTCATTCGCGCTGACAAGCACGTGAAGTACATCGAGTTCATGACCATTGTGAACAAGCTTCAGGACGCCGGCATCTTCAAGATCGCCCTGATCACCGAAGACCTGTCCAACGAAACCTGATCGGACGGGTCCGATCACGAAATACCGACCCCGCTCTGGAAACAGGGCGGGGTTTTTTGCGTCTGTTGTCAAACGGGCCCAAGAAAAGGGCGGGCTGTCACATGGCGGCCCGCCCTGAGTGTGTCACGCAAACAGGTCTGGATTAGCGGCGGATCAGGTCTCGCTCATCCAGCAGCTGGGCGATCTGGACGGCATTGAGCGCGGCGCCCTTGCGCAGATTGTCCGACACGACCCACAGGTTCAGACCGTATCTCACGGTCGGGTCCTTGCGAATCCGGCTGACGAATACGCCGAACTCGCCCACGCATTCCTTTGGTGTGATGTAGCCCGTCGGCTCGTGCTTGTCGACCACGACCACGCCGGGCGCTTCGCGCAGGATGTCGCGAGCATCGTCCGCATCCAGTTCGCTTTCAAACTCCAGGTTCACCGACAGGGAGTGGCCGACAAAGACCGGCACCCGAACACAGGTCACGGTCAGGGCGATGTCGGGGTCCACCATCTTGTGGGTTTCCTTCCACATCTTGGACTCTTCATCAGTGTAGCCGTCGTCCTGGAAGGCGCCGATGAAGGGGATGACGTTGAAGGCGATCTGCTTTGGGAATTTCTTCGGCTCCGTCGGCCCCAGCACGAATACGCCCTTGGCCTGATCCCACAGCTCGTCCATCCCCTCCTTGCCCGCGCCGGACACGGACTGGTAGGTCGATACGACCGCGCGCTTGATCCGGGCCGCATCGTGCAGCGGCTTGATCGCCACGACCAGCTGCGCGGTGGAGCAGTTGGGATTGGCGATGATGTTCTTCTTGTGCGCCCAGGACACGTCGTCCGGGTTCACCTCCGGGACGATCAGCGGCACGTCGGGGTGTTGACGCCAGGCTGACGAATTGTCGATCACGATGGGGCCGGCCGCGCCGATCTTTTCCGACCAGGCCTTGGATACAGCGCCGCCCGCCGACATCAGGACGAGATCGGTCTGGCTGAAATCAAAGTCATCGAGCGAGACGCATTTGAGAATTCGATCGCCATAGGCGACTTCCTTCCCGACCGATTTTCGCGACGCCACCGCGTGAATCTCGTCCACCGGGAACTGCAGTTCCTCAAGGATGTTCATCATTTCTCGGCCCACATTGCCCGTGGCGCCGACGACCGCTACGCGGTAGCCCATGGTCTTCATCTCCGTTATCGGTCAAAAGGCGACCGAAAAAGCGGCGAACGCCTAGCCCCTATGGGCGCTTAAAGCAAGGCGGCGCCTCGTCTTATCCTGCCTTGGCGCTCAGCCATTGCTCCCGAGTCTGGCCATAGAGGTCGATGGTGCGATCCAGCGGCGCGGGCAGGCGGGCCTCGCCGATGCGCTGTGACCCGATGCGAAGCGCTACCGCGATAGAGGCGGAATTGGCTGGATCAATGGAGTGAATCATCTCGTTCCAGCCCAGGGTTTCAAAAGCGTAGTCCCGCGCAGCAGCCACACCTTCGGTCGCATAACCCCTGCCCCAGGCGTCGCGCGACAGGCCCCAGCCGATCTCATTGCCGGGCCAGCCCTCAGGTCGCCAGGGGCCAAGCCGCCCGACCCAGCGCCCGGACGCCTTTTCGATGACGGAAAACATTGAAAAGCCCATGATCGACCAGGCGCCGACGACGCTGGTCATGTTGCGCCACGCCATCATGGGCGGGGTCACGCCGCCGATGAAGCGCATGGTCTCTTCATCCGCCATCGAGGCGGACCAGGCGGGGAAGTCCGACGCCTGGGGCATGCGCAAAATGAGCCGCTCTGTCTCCAGAACGGGGACGCTGGCGCTGCTGATATGACCTGTGCGCTCCATGGGCGCCTTCTCCTGCTGCGCGGCCTTCATGTCACGCCGGCGATGCAAAGATGCTACTTAGGTCCCGCGTCTGGCAATGCTAGGAATGCTGAATCGAGGCGATCGGAGAGAACGCATGTCCCTGTCATTGCCGGCCGCATACTGGTGCGTGCTCGTGGCCGCGCTGCTTCCTTATGTCTGGGTCGGGGTGGCCAAATGGGGCGCGGGATATGACAACGCCGCGCCACGGGTGCTGGACCCCTATCAGGGTTATCGCGGCAGAGCCCATGCCGCGCACCTGAACGCTTTCGAGGCCCTGCCCTTCTTTATCGGCGCGGTGGCGCTGGCCCTTCAGTTTGGCGGCGCGCGGGGTCTGTGGCTGGATCTGTTTTGCGTGGCGTGGATCCTGTTGAGGATTGGCCATGGCGCAGCCTATATCGCGAACCGGCCGAACTTGCGCTCACTGATCTGGGTCGTGGCGCTCTTCCTCAATATCGCCATCTTCCTGACGCCCGCCCTGACCTGACGCGCCCCTGATCCCACGCCAGGACCTTGCCCGATCAGCTCATCGCGTTGCGACACGCGGCCGACATGGCGAAGGGCGCCAGGGCCGTGGCGCAGAGGCTATAGGCCGCCAGAAGCGCCAGGGCCGGTTTCCAGTCCAGCCCCGTCGACAGGGCGTCGACCGCGCCGGCCCCGAACACGACCAGCGGCGTGAACAGCGGCAGCACGATCACCGCGACCAGAACGCCGCCGCGCCTCGCCCCCAGCGCCAGCGCCGCGCCGATGCCGCCGATGAAATTGAAGCCCAGACCCGCCAGAAGACTGGTGAGAAACACCAGTGGCGACAGGTCGGGCGCGCCGCCCAGCGCAATCGCCACCGCAGGCGCGGTCGCGGCCAGGGGCGCGCCGGTGGCCAGCCATTGGGCCAGGCACTTGACCGCCGCCGCCGCTGCGAGGCCGGGAGAGCCCAGGGTGAGAAGATCAAGCGCCCCGTCTTCGAAGTCCCGCTCGAACAGGCGCTCCAGCGACAGAAGCGAGGCCAGCGCCAGGGCGGCGAAGGCGGCGCCCGGCGCGACGGCGGCCAGCCGCTTTGGATCGGGTCCCTCCGCCAATGGCAGCAAGACGGCCACGCCGGCATAGAATCCGCATGCCAGGAGGGGCCCGCCGCCCCGACCATAGGCCAGGGCCAACTCGCGACGAAACAGGGCCAGAATCGCCTTCATCGGCCGGCTCCCAGATCCAGAGAGCCTGTGGTCATGGGCAAGGGGTCGTGCACCGCCGCCAGGATCAGGCCGCCCTCGGCGAGATGGGCCTTCATCACCTCCGCAAAGCGGGCGCGCATGGCGGCGTCCAACGGGGCCATCGGCTCGTCCAGCAGCCACAGCTTGCGCGGCGCCGCCAAAAGCCTTGCGAGCGCCAGGCGCCGCCTTTGCCCTGCTGACAGTTTGCGCACTTCCAGATCCATCAGGGGCGACAGCGAAAACGTCTCGATGGCGCGGCTCAGATCGCCCTCGCCGCCCATCCATCGGGCCCAGAAGTCCAGTTCCTCGCGCGCCGTCCGACCGGGCTTCAGGCCATCGAGATGGGCCAGAAGGTGCAGTCCTTCGCTGCGCGCGGCGTCGGCCTCCAGCGGGCCCGTTTCATTTTCAAAGCGGACCTCGCCGCTGACCGGTCGAATCATGCCGGCGATCACGCGCAGGAGGCTTGTCTTGCCCGCGCCATTGGCGCCGGTCAGCGCCATGGCCTCGCCTTGCGCCAGTTGAGCCTTGAGGCCAGCGAACAATCGTCGGTCTCCGCGGGCCACGGTCAGGTCATTTATCGCCAAAAGGCGAATATTAGTCGCGTGATCGGTCATGGACGGGAAACACTTGCGGGTCTATTGAAGCGATTGGCCGCGCGGGATGAACGCGGCGCGCGAACGGACGCTGTGTGTCCGGTCGGTCTGCGCGCGATCCCGCCCCTCATCAAAGGGCCCCGGACTCCCGGGCAACAGGCGGGCCTCAGAAGGAGATGTCTTGTCATGCCGTCCATTGACAGCCTCAAAGCCCGCCGTGAACTCACGGTAGGCAGCCAGACCTACGTCTATTACAGCCTAAAGGCCGCAGAGGAAGCCGGTCTTTCAGGCGTTTCGCGACTTCCAGCCTCTTTGAAGGTCCTGCTTGAAAACCTTTTGCGCAACGAAGACGGCAATTCGGTCGATGTGAACGATCTTCGCGCGGTCGCCGCCTTCATCGAAAACAAGGGCAAGGCCGAGCATGAGATCTCGTTCCGCCCCGCTCGCGTGCTGATGCAGGACTTTACCGGCGTGCCCGCGGTGGTGGATCTGGCGGCCATGCGCGACGCCATGAGGGCCCTGGGCGCCGACCCCTCCAAGATCAACCCGTTGAACCCGGTCGACCTGGTCATCGACCACTCCGTGATGGTCGACCACTTCGGCAACGCCGCCGCCTTTGGTCAGAATGTGGATGTGGAATATCAGCGCAACAGCGAGCGTTACCGCTTCCTGCGGTGGGGTTCGTCCGCCTTCGCCAATTTCCGCGTGGTTCCGCCCGGCACCGGCATCTGCCACCAGGTGAATCTGGAATATCTGGCCCAGACCGTCTGGTCGGCTCAGGACGGCGAAGATCTGGTGGCCTATCCGGATACGGTGGTGGGCACGGACAGCCACACCACCATGATCAACGGCCTGGCTGTGCTGGGTTGGGGCGTTGGCGGCATCGAGGCGGAAGCCGCCATGCTGGGCCAGCCCATTCCGATGCTGATCCCCGAAGTCATCGGCTTCCGGCTGACAGGAAAGCTGCCGGAAGGGGCGACCGCGACCGATCTGGTGCTGACCGTCACCCAGATGCTGCGAAATAAGGGCGTGGTCGGCAAGTTCGTTGAGTTCTATGGCTCGGGTCTGGCCAATCTGACGCTCGAGGATCAGGCGACCATCGCCAACATGGCTCCGGAATATGGCGCCACCTGCGGCTATTTCCCTGTCAGCCAGGCGACCCTGACCTTCCTGGCCCAGACCGGCCGCACGCCCGAGCGTGTGGCGCTGGTCGAGGCCTACGCCAAGGAACAGGGCCTGTGGGTCGACGAAAACACCGAAGAGGCGGTCTATACCGATACGCTCGATCTTGATCTTGGCACGGTGCAGTCCTCGCTCGCCGGTCCCAAGCGTCCTCAGGACCGCGTCGCTCTGGCGGAAGCCGCCCAGGGTTTCAAGGTCGCTCTGGCGGGTGACTTCGGCAAGGCCGGCAAGGAAGGCGAACGCGTCGCGGTCAGGACGGAAGCCGGCGAGGCCGCCGGATTCGATGTCGGCCACGGCGATGTGGTCATTGCGGCCATCACCTCCTGCACCAACACATCCAATCCCTCGGTGCTGATCGCGGCTGGGCTGGTGGCGCGCAAGGCCCGTGCGCGCGGCATGAAGGTCAAGCCGTGGGTCAAGACGTCGCTGGCGCCCGGATCGCAGGTGGTCACCGACTACCTGACCAATTCCGGCCTGCAGGAGGATCTCGACGCGCTGGGCTTCAATCTGGTCGGTTATGGCTGCACCACCTGTATCGGCAATTCAGGCCCCCTGCCTGCGCCGATTACGGCGGCCATCAACGAGGGCGACCTCGTGGCTGCGGCGGTCCTGTCCGGCAACCGTAATTTCGAAGGCCGGGTCAGCCCTGATGTCCGCGCCAACTATCTGGCGTCGCCGCCTCTGGTGGTGGCCTATGCTCTGGCCGGCACCATGCAAAAGGACCTGATGAGCGAAGCGGTGGGCGAGGACGCCGACGGTCAGCCTGTCTATCTGCGCGACATCTGGCCGACCAATCAGGAAATCGCCGATATTCAGCGCGCCAATGTCACCAACGCCCTGTTCTCCACCCGCTATGCCGATGTCTTCAAGGGCGACGAGCACTGGCAGGCGATCCAGGTCGAAGGCGGCCAGACCTACGGATGGGAGGGCGACAGCACCTATGTGCAGAACCCGCCCTATTTCGAAGGCATGACCATGACGCCGGCGCCGGTGACCGATATCAAGGAAGCTCGCGTTCTGGCGGTCTTCGGCGATTCCATCACCACCGACCATATCTCGCCTGCGGGCAATATCCGCAAGACGTCTCCTGCGGGCGAATATCTGATCGATCACGGCGTCAGCGTCGCGGACTTCAACGGCTATGGCGCACGCCGCGGCAATCACCAGGTGATGATGCGCGGCACCTTCGCCAATATCCGCATCCGCAACAGGATCACGCCCGACATCGAAGGCGGCGTGACCAAGCACTTCCCGACCGGCGAGGTGATGTCGATCTATGACGCCGCCATGCGCTATCAGACTGAAGGCCGTCCCCTGATCGTGTTTGCGGGCAAGGAATACGGCACCGGTTCATCGCGCGACTGGGCGGCCAAGGGCACGCGTCTTCTGGGCGTTCGCGCCGTCATTGCTGAAAGCTTTGAACGGATTCACCGGTCCAACCTCGTGGGCATGGGCGTTCTGCCCCTGCAATTCATCGAGGAAGGCTGGCAACGCCTGGGTCTGACGGGCGAGGAGATCATCTCGATCCGCGGTCTGACCGAGATCACGCCCCGCAAGACCCTCTATGTGGAACTCTATCGTCCGTCGGACCACAAGACGGCGCGCTTCCCGGTCCGTTGCCGGATCGACACCCAGACTGAGCTGGAATATTTCCGCTCGGGCGGGGTTATGCCTTACGTCTTGCGCAATCTGGCGCGCACGACTGCGGAAGCTGCGGAGTAGCCAGCCGCGAAACACCGGCCTAAGCTGGCGAGATTCGGGAGGGGGCGACGCTTGCGTCGCCCTCTTTCGTCCCGCTCACGCAGAGGTGAGGCCAGATTTTGTGTAAACCTGGTTTAAGACCGGCTCCATGCTGAGCTTCACCCGGTCGGCCAAGGCCGTCACCCTTTTTTGCGTCCAGGTCCTGACAGGATCCCTCGCCATCGCGCCTGTGGCGGGCGCAGCAACGCATCACCCGCCTCCCCACATTGTGGAGCTGTTCACGGCCCAGGGCTGTAGCAGCTGCCCAGAAGCGGATCTGGCGCTCAAGACCCTGACCGAGCGCAAGGACCTCATCGCGCTCACCCTGCCGGTCGATTACTGGGATTATCTCGGCTGGAAGGACACGCTGGCCCAGCCGGACTTCACGCTCCGCCAGTCGGCCTACAAGACCCGCTTCCGCCTGAGGGAGCTCTATACGCCTCAGATGGTCATCGATGGTCATGCCGAAGCGGCGGGACTGGACCATGCCAGGATCGATTCGCTTCTGGGCCCGGCCCCGACGCCACAGGCGCGCATTCGGCTGACGGCGCGCCATGTCAATGTGAGCGGTCGCGCGCCCGCGACCGGCGCCGATGTCTGGCTCGTCCGTTACGATCCGTCGCCACAGTCTGTTCAGGTCAAGACCGGCGATAACCGAGGCAAGCTGGTCGTTCAGCAGAATGTCGTCAAATCCATCGCCCGGCTGGGCCGGTGGCGCGGGGGCGACAAGTCCTGGCCGCTTTCGGCGCCGGCCCCGGACGGGCTGAAGACAGTGATCCTTGTCCAGACGTCACGCGGCGGCGACATCCTGGCGAGCGCGACGGATTAGGACCTAATCCTTGCCGATGAAAGGCGGGGGGTGTCGACCGATCCATCACGCCCGATCCGGGGGGCTGGGGGGGCTGTTCAGGTACCGGGATCGGCGTGTCCAACCGGTCGACCCTGTCCTTATCGCCTGTCTATGTGGTCCGTAAGCGACGAGAATGGGGCGATTTCGTGGTTTATGATTTCACCAGCGCTGCGCTTGCCGGCGCGCTGACATACGCATCAGCACCTCCTCAGCCGCCCGCTCGGTCTCTTTCAGCGGCGCATAGGCCCAGCTCTCGATGCGACCTTCAAACGGTCTGGTGACGCCGCGACGGGCCAGATCGTCCAAAAACTGCCGTCTGCGCGGCTGACCGCCGTCCATGGCCAGCATATAGACCGGCGCGCCAGTGGCGGCGGCTTCGGCTGGCATGTTGGCGGAATCCTCTGTCACCAGTACAGCGTCGGCATAGCCCAGAAAACCAAAGAAGGGATTTGGACCCTGGTCGTTCCAGATCATGCCGGGCAGGCCTGACAGGCGCTGTTGCAATATGTCTCGCGCCCGGGCGGGCGTGCGCCGTGAAAAGGTCAGCATGAGCGACCCGCCGCAGGCGCGGATGGCGCGCTCAATATCGTCGGCCATGGTCTCGGCGCGTCGCGGGCTCAGATCATAGGCCCTGGCCTTGCCGCCGATCAGGGCCGCCACACGTGGGCGCGGAAGTGCAGCCAGACTGTCTGCAAAGGCCTTGCGTCCTTCTTCCAGTCGCCCTTCCGAGACACGATGCGGCGTGCCGGTGATGGCGAACACATTGGGCCCGCTCAGCTTGTCATGCGCTGGCGGGATGACCAGATCGAACAGCCGGGCAGGACGGACCGGGTCCTGCATCTGCACCACGAAGGTTTGACCTCCTGACCATCGCCGCACCGCGATCGACAGGGGAATGGAGGCTCGGCCATTGGCGATCCACAGGTCGGGCCATGGCGGCGCGAGGGCTTCCGCCCCCCTTGCCAGCAAACCGCGCAGGCCGGGCATGAGTCGCGACGGCGCACGTCGCATCCAGACGGGCCAGGCGATCTGCTTGCAGATGATCTCGGCGGCGACCCGGCGCGCAACGGCTTCGGCAAGCCCCAACGCCTGGTTTTCGATCCCGGCGCGACCGTCGCTGACGACCCAGATCGTCAACGGCCGGCCGGGGGTTGGCGTCGCGCCGTTCAGATCCACTCGACCTTGATGATTTCGTAGGCCTTGACGCCCGCAGGCGTGATCACCTCGAACACATCCCCGGCGGTCTTGCCGATCATGCCACGCGCCAGAGGCGAGGTCAGGGACAGGCGTCCCTGCTTCACGTCAGCTTCGTGCTCGCCGACCACCTGGTAGCGGGCCTCTTCTTCAGTGTCTTCGTCGAGCACGGTCACCGTGGCGCCGAATTTCACCTGGGCGCCGGATAGCTTGGACACGTCAATGATCTGTGCGCGGCTGATCTTATCCTCGATCTCCGCGATTCGACCTTCGATCCAGCCCTGCCTTTCCTTGGCGGCGTGGTATTCTGCGTTCTCAGAAAGGTCCCCATGGCTGCGGGCTTCGGAGATAGCCGCGATTACGGAGGGACGTTCCACCGACTTGAGTCGCTTAAGTTCTTCGTCGAGGGATTTGTAGCCCTCGCCGGTCATCGGCACTTTTTCCATTGCGGACAGTGAGCTCGGGTCGCCCTTGGGAGGTCGGAAATGAGAATTCGGTTGCGGGCGCTAACAACCGGCGAAAGAGAATAGGAAAATCTAGTGTGCAGCGCAAGATGCGTGGACGATTCCCTTGAATTTCCTTTGTTTGCTCCGAGGATTTCCTGCCCGGCATGAATCGCCTGATGCTGCGGGCGAATGACGAGCGCCATGACAACGCCTTTGAGAGATCTGTCAATTCTGCTGGCTCCGGCCTCTGGTCCCGGCGTGGGCGGTGGTCACGTGATCCGCTGCCTGACCCTTGCGGAAGCGCTGGCGGCGCGCGGCTGTGAATGCCGTTTCGCCGTCACGTCGGCGGGAGAGGACCTTATTGCGAGGTTCCGGCCCGACTGTTTCCCAATCCTGCGGCTGGATCCGCCCGATCGGCTGGCCCAAGCGGTTGCGCAGGCGGGCTGTGACGGTCTGGTGGTCGATAATTATGCGCTTGATGCCGAGGCGGAAGCGCGCCTTGGCCAGGCGGTGCGTCGTGTGATGGTCATCGACGATCTGGCCGACCGGCGACATATGGCCGATCTGGTGCTTGATCCCGGTTACGGCCGCACGCCGGACGCCTATGTCAGGCTGGCGCCGGGGGCGGTGGTCCTGGCCGGGCCGGACTATGCCCTGGTCCGGCCCGCCTTTCGCGAAAGGCGCCCTGCGTCTGCGAGCTGCCGGGACAAGGCGCTGCGGATCATGGTCTCCTTTGGGCTGGCCGATCCGGGAGAGATTGCGCGCCGCGCCGTGGTCCTGCTGCTCGCCCATGCGCCGGAGGCGGTGCTGGATGTGGTGCTGGCTTCAGACGCGCCCAGCCGACCTGCTCTGGCCCGTCTTGCGGCGCAGGACCATCGCGTTCAGCTGCATCTGGACGTCGCCGATGTCGCTGCGATCATGGCGCGTTGTGATCTGTGCGTCGGGGCGGGCGGCTCCAGCGTGTGGGAGCGGGCGGTGGTCGGCCTGCCCAGTCTTGTGGTGGTGGTGGCCGACAACCAGCGAGACCTGGCCCGTCAGCTGTCGTCGGACGGCTATTGCGCCATGGCCGACCTCGCCGATGCTGATTTTGAGGCGCAGTTCTCAGCCGCGCTTGAAGGCCTCAAGCCGCCGCATGTGCGGTTGACCATGGCTGACGCCGCCATGGCGCTGTGTGATGGTCTGGGCGCCGAGCGGGCGGCGGATGCGTTCGTGACCCTGCTGCGGACCTAATCGGGCCTGAACCGGGCGGGCGCCGTCCCTCTGGCCTGAAAGCGCGCCAGAGCAGCGTCACGGGCGGCAGGCCAGTCCCGGGCCAGCATGCCAAGCCCCACGACGTCGCGACCCCGGCCTGACTTGATCACATGGTCTCGGAACAGGGCCTCACGGGTGAAGCCGAACCGCTCATGCAATGTCCAGACAGCTTCATTCTCCACCAGCACTTCGCACCACAGCCTGTTCAGTTTCAACGTCTCGAAGACGTGACTGAGCATGGCGAACTCGACCGCCTGACCGACGCCCTGACCGCGCGTGGCGGGATCGGCCAGATAATAGGCCCACTCACAGCGGCGGTTGACGAGATCGATCCGCGCCAGATTGGCAAGGCCCACGCCTGCGCCGTCCAGTTCGATGACCCAGAAGGCCCGGTCCGGCAGGCGGAGCGCGGCGGCGAGCCATGTCTGGTGTTCGGCCAGCGTGATCTGATGGTCGGAATACATGTAGGGCGCCACGGCTTCGCTGTTGCGCCAATCCAGCACCTTGGGGCCGTCAGCGGCGGTCAGGGGGCGAAGGATGACGCTCATCGGGGCGCCGGCGCATCCGGATCGTGCGGCAGGGCAAGGTCTGGATGCTTCACCTGCCAGGCCGATATGTCGTCCAGCCGAAAGTCCGGCTTTTGCGGATATAGCCCTTCATAGACGGCGGTGACGAAGGCGAAGTCGGCGGGGACGTCCACAGTCCAGCGCCAGCGCAGCGGCGGATCACGACGCACCTCGCCAATCCGGAACTGTTCGGGATGGCGATAGATGTAGGGCGTGACATGCTCGCGCTCATAGGGGTCGCGGGCGGTGTTGAAGGCGGCTTCCAAGGCCGTGATCTGACACACCTCGACATCCAGCCCCTTGGGAAACGTCCAGCCGGGGGAGTTGTGGGTATAGTCGTAGCCGCCGGCCAGATGATGCGCGATGCACTGATCCACCACGTCGGGATCCGCGAGCGGGCAATCGGCGGTCAGCCTCAGGAAGGTGTCTGGCCGTCCTGCGCTGTTCAGCGCGCCCATGAATCGCCCGAGAACGTCGTCAAGGTCGCCTCGATAGAGGCCGACACCCAGGGTCCGCACATAATCGGCCAACAGATCGTCCAGCGGATCTGTGCTGGTGGCCACGATGATCCGCGACAGCCGTCGCGCGCGTTGCAGGCGTTCGATCTGGCGCCCGATCATGGGCTGGCCCAGAAGCGGCTTCATGACCTTGCCCGGCAGTCGGCTGGAGCTCATGCGCGCCTGAATGATCGCGACCGTCATGTCAGGCCTGATTGACGGCGTTGTGCTTGATCCGGGCTGCGCCAGCAGCGTTGAGATCTTCGCGGGTGGCGGGCAGGATCACAGGCCAGTCGATCGATTCATTGACCCTGTCCAGACCATTGGGGGCGCCGCCGCCACGAGTGAGCAGATAGCGTAGGGAAATGCGCTCATGATCGGCCACGTCTGGCTGGGTGCCGTGCAGGGTGCAGCCATGCCACATGCCTGCAAATCCCGCACCGCCGGTCAACATGACCTGCTGGCAACCCATGGCGGGCCGACCGGGCGCGGCATAGCGCCAGCTTGCGTCTGCATTGCGGGTCAGATCATGCGGAAAGACGGTGGCGCCCAGCTTGTGGCTGCCTTCGAGCAGATAGAGCGGAGCGTCGCTCGCCGTCACCGGATGCAGATAGACATAGAGGGTGATCATGTCCGAAGCCCGTCCCGGGAAGTCGATCAGATCCTGATGGAAGTCGATCCCGAAGAAATAGGTGATGTCGCGATATTGCGGCTTCACATAGGGGCCGAGATTATTCACCGGATTGCCGAGGATGCGCGCCTTCAGCCAGTCCGGAATGGTCGAGGCGGGCACGCCGCAGACCAGCTTCTTGTCCAGCAGGCTGTAGCCCTGTCCCAGGAGTGCGGCGAGGGCGGAGACGATCTGCGGGTCCTGTTCGACAAAGCCCAGCATATGGTCGTATTTTTCAAGAAGGTTGCGACCGGGCCTTGGGTTGACGCCGCGATAGAGCGGGTCGGCGTCGAACTCGGCCTCTGAAAGAAACAGGTCGCCATCGAAGCTCCGCTCGTTGCGCACCGCTGTTAGCAGGGCCTCCGCCGCCACCGGATCCAGAGCGCGGGGATAGAGGTGATAGCCGGTAGCCATAAGGTCTGTGAGCGCGGGATGGTCCGCCTCTGGGCTGCTTGGCAGTGGCGCGGCGATGGTCATGTTGGCCTCCTGCGGCGGGGACGCCGGAATGTGGCCTGCGCAGAATGGAGGAGCGGGCGTGTGCAGTTGGTTAATTTTTCTCAGCCATCCTGACGCAGCATTCCGGGACAGAATCTCATGAGCCTCCCACACAGCCAGAAAATTGACATTGCCGGTCGTCAAATTGGTCCGGGTCAGCCGCCTCTGATCATTGCCGAGCTCTCGGGAAACCATAATGGCGATCTGAACCGGGCGCTGCGGTTGATCGACGCCTGCGCCCGGGCGGGCGCCGATGCTGTGAAGCTCCAGACCTACACCCCAGACACCATCACCATCGACCATGACGGGCCGGGCTTTCGACTGGAAAGCGGCCTTTGGGCCGGGCGCACCCTGTACGACCTCTATGGCGAGGCCTTTACGCCCTATGAGTGGCACGAGGCGCTATTCGACCACGCCCGCGCTCAGGGGCTGATCATACTGTCCTCGCCCTTTGACGAGACAGCGGTGAGTCTTCTCGAGGGATTGGACGCGCCCGCCTTCAAGATTGCTTCCTTCGAGGTGGTGGATCTGCCGCTGATTGCGCGCGCCTCGCGCTCGGGCCGCCCCTTGATCATCTCGACAGGCATGACGTCGCTTCAGGAGATTCGGGAGGCTGTTGACACCGCCCTGCAGTCAGGCGCCGGCGGCGTTGCGCTGTTGCATTGCGTCAGCAGCTATCCCGCGCAATTTTCAGACGCCAATCTTCGGGCCATACCCAGACTGGCCGCGGATTTTGATTGTGTTGTCGGATTGTCTGATCACACGCCAGGCACAGCGGCGGCGGTCGCTGCTGTGGCTTTGGGCGCTAAGATCATCGAAAAGCATGTGACCCTGGCCAGAGCGGATGGCGGGCCGGACTCAGCCTTCAGTCTGGAGCCTGCGGAGCTGAAGGCCTTGGTGCAGGATTGCCGCAACGCCTTTGACGCCCTTGGCGCCGGCGACTACCGCCGCGGCGACGATGAAAGCGCCAATCGGCAGTTTCGCCGGTCGATCTATGTGGTCCGCGATGTCGCAGCGGGCGACGTCCTGACGTCGGACGACGTGCGGTCCATCCGCCCGGGCTTTGGGCTCGCGCCGCGCTACCTGCCGGACCTGATCGGTCGCCGTGCGGCTCGCCCTTTGCTACGGGGCGAGCCGACGAACTGGACCATGATTGAACCGGATTGACGGCTCAGAGAACGGCTAGGACTGCCCGCCCCGCCAGAACGAAAAGCGCGAGCGTCGAGATCGTGAAGATCAGGAATCGCAGCGGCACGATATTGGCCGTGTTTTGAATCAGGCTGTGAACGATGCGCAGGCCGACATAGCTCCAGGCGAGATCGATGTTGAGCGCATCGCCCTGATGGGTCAGATGCAGATAGACGATCAAGGCGTAGAAGATCGTCGGCTGCTCCATCAGGTGATTGTAATTGTCGGCCACGGCCCGCACGCGCGAGGGCAGGACATTCAGAGCCCCTGGGTGGGCCGCAGATTGAGGATCGACCTTCCCGGCCTGCATGGCGGGAATCCGTGTGGCGTACATCCAGACCCAGACCAGCAGGGACCAGACGACCAGCGCAAGCATCGGCGTGAGGATAGAGTTCAAGGCGTGTCTCCCAAGCTTATTTTGGGACCAAGCTTGGACGCAAACCGGCGCACTGTCGATCCGCCAGATTCAGCGCGATGAGGCGTCGCATGCTCAGCGCCTCTTTTGCCGGAACGGGTCGGCGGGATAGACGCCGAGGATTTCAAGCCGCTCGGAAAAGAAACCCAGCTCCTCCAGAGCCAAGGCCACATTGGGATCTTCCGGGCGGCCTTCGACATCTGCGTAGAAGAAGGTGGCGGTAAAGGCGCCACCCTCCATATAGCTCTCCAGCTTGGTCATGTTCACCCCATTGGTCGCGAACCCGCCCATGGCCTTGTAGAGCGCGGCGGGAACGTTGCGGACCCGAAACACGAAGCTGGTGACACAGGCCGCGCCGGCCGGCGGGCGAGCGGGTGCGGCCTCCGCCGTCATGACAAGGAAGCGGGTCGTGTTGTGGTGCTCGTCCTCGATGTCTCGACGCATAATGTCCAGACCATAGAGGTCGGCGGCCAGGGCAGGCGCAATCGCGGCCCGGGTCGGGTCTGGGCGCTCAGCCAGCGCTTTGGCCGCGCCTGCCGTGTCCGAGGCGATTTCAGGGTGCAGGCCAAGCTCGCGGATCGCCTTTCGGCACTGGCCCAGCGCCATGACATGGCTCGCCACTGTTGTCACCGTGTCCAGCGCGACGCCGGGATTGACCATCAACTGAAACCGGATCGGTTTGAATCTCTCCCCGATGATGCGCAGCCCGGAGCGGGGCAGAAGGTGGTGAACATCGCCCACCCGACCTGCGATGGAGTTTTCCACAGGAATTAGACCCAGCGCGCAAGCGCCCGATCTAATGGCCTCAAAGGCGTCTTCAAAGGTCGCGCAGGGCGTTGGCCGATAGTCCGGGAAATGCTCCCGGCAGGCCTCGTCGCTATTCGCGCCGAACTCTCCCTGAAAGGCGATGCCTGGTTTGGCGCCTTTGTTGCTCATTTGGCGCATCTTTCGGCTTCGGCGCGCGCGGCCGCCAGATCTGCGGGGGTGTCCACAGATATGGGCGCGTCGTCAATCACAGCGGCATGGATCGTCATGCCCATTTCGAGCGCCCGGAGTTGCTCCAATTTTTCCCGCTGCTCCAGCGGGGAGGGCGACGCAGCTGTGAACTGGGCCAGCGCACCGCGGCGATAGCCATAGAGCCCGACATGACGCCAGACAGGGCCGTCGCCATAGAGGGTGGAGCGGGTGAAATAGAGCGCCCTTCCGGTCCGTCCGTCAAGATTCATGGCCAGCACCGCCTTGACCACGTCGGGGTTTGAGCGGTCCGCCACAGAGTGTTCCGGCGCCGCCACGGTGGAGATGTCGCAAGCCGCGTCGCCGGCCAGAAGATCTGCGCAGGCGCGCACGGCCGCAGGCTCGACGAAGGGCATGTCGCCCTGAAGATTGATCACATGCTCATAGCGTCCGTCGGGGTCCAGCAAGTCCAGTGCGGCCATGATGCGGTCGGACCCGGACGGCAGAGCCGGATCGGTCAGAACAGCCTCGCCGCCCGCCGCCCGGACGGCGGCCGCGATCTCGGGATCTCCCGCCGCCACAGCCACCGGCCCGGCATTGGCAAGCTCGGCCTGACGCAGCGCACGCACGATCATCGGCACGCCGCCAATTTGCGCCAGCGGCTTGTTCGGCAAGCGGGTCGCAGCCAGCCTTGCAGGTATCAATATGATCGCCGTCATGGATATTTATCTTTTCCGGTGCGATTTAAGTGCCAGTTGCGCGCTCATCCGACTTATTGCAGGCTGGAGAACGTACAGGAGTGGTTGCGTGAGCGGCGGTAGCGTGTCAGAGACGCCCACGCAAGATCAGGAGTTGCGAAGCGTCGATTTGGCCAGTGGCCGCCGGATGCTTTGACGCTCTTTTCGATGGCCAGTTAGTGACGCGCTCGAAAGGGCTCATGGGGCGACATGAAAGACGAACTTCGCTGGAACAAGATTTTCGGCGGCATCCTCGGTGCGGTGCTGCTTTTGCTGGTTGTGCGTCAGGGCGCTGAAGTCCTGTTTGCGACCAAGCCCCCTGCAACGCCGGGCTACGCTGTAGCGGTGGCGGCGGGCGCTGGCGCTGCGGCGGAAGCTGTGGAGACTCCGCCGGAATGGGGAACGGATCTGGCCAAGGCCGATGTGGCCGCCGGAGAGGCGGTCTCCCAGAAGTGCGCTTCCTGCCACAACTTCGCCAATGGCGGACCGAACCAGACGGGCCCGAACCTTTGGGGCGTGATCGGCCGCAAGCCTGGCAGTCATGCAGGCTTCGCCTATTCGTCCGCCATGACGGACTTTTCGGGCAAGACGGCGGTCTGGGATTACCAGCACGTTTATGAGTTCCTGGCGGGTCCCGGCAACTATATCAGCGGAACCAAGATGTCCTTCGTGGGCCTGAAGAAAAAGGAAGATCGGATCAATCTGATCGCCTGGCTTCGTCAGCAAAGCTCCAGCCCGGCCGCTATTCCCGCGCCGAACCCGGCTGCGGCCAAGGCGGCGGACGCCAAGCCTGCGGCGGATGCGGCCAAGCCCGCCGCTTAAGGTTTACGGCGAGATCCTGAGATCAGAGACGCCGTCGTCCAGCCAAGGACGGCGGCGTTTCTGTTTGGGCCGACGGCGCTGGCCGTCAAAGGCGTCGCATGGCCGTGATCTCGCCTCCGCCATTGGCGGCGATGCGAAGGCAGGCCTGATCCAGCGATTCAATCGCCACCGCCATGTGATGAGCATTGGCGTGGATCATCCTCTCCCCATCCAGCATCAGGGCCACATGCCCGCGCCAGAAGACCAGATCGCTGCGCCTTAGAGCGCTGCGCGCCGCCACCCTTTGTCCAACGTGCTGTTGCTGGTCGGAATCTCTTGGACAGGCGAGGCCACAGGCGCGCAGGGACTGTTGAACCAGTCCGGAGCAGTCCAGGCCGAGGCTCTCTACCCCGCCCCACAGATAGGGCGCGCCGAGAAACCGTTGGGCGACCGCCGCCGGATCGTCGCTCACCTGACCGACAGGCGCCAGGTGATCTGCAATGAACCATCCTCCCCCTCGCGCCTTCACAAACCGTCCCTGCCGATCCTCCGCCTCAATCAGACTGTTGAGGGAATAGAGCCCGTATGCGAGCGATTTGATCGAGGGTGCGGTAAAAGCATAGGTGCGAATCGCACAAACGCGCAGACCGGCCCGCCGGGCGACGGGCGCAAGGCGCTCCAGATCCAGATAGCCGACATAGCCGTCGCGCAGGCTCTGGCCATAGGCACAGCCCCCGGCAGTCTCCAGGATGCGGAACGCTTCGCCATAGAGCAGCTGGGACACCTGCTCCGCCGCCGCTTCCGGCGCATTACGCAACGGCGCGACAGGCGCGTCGACCGACCTGACGCTGGCGGCACGGTAGGCGTCAGCCGGCTCCAGCCCCTCCAGAGACACGCAGGCCACGCCATTGCGAATCAGCCGGGTGCGCGCGTCGCTCATTGTCCGCCGCCGTAGCGCTGGCTGAGCAGGTGGAACAGGGCGCGGATCGCCTGAGCCTCCGCCCCTGCGGGCCGGCCGGGCTGGCTGCGCGGACGCCAGGCGAATAGGTCGAAATGGACCCAAGACCCCTTGGGCGCGAACCGGCGCAGATAGAGGGCGGCGGTCACCGATCCGGCCTGAGCCCAGGCGTCCGAATCATTCTTGAGGTCGGCTATGTCGGACTCCAGTGCTTCATCATATCCGTTCCACAGGGGCATGCGCCACAGCGGGTCCTCGACGGCGGCAGAGGCGGCGGCGATCTCTGCGGCCAATTGGTCATCATCTGTGTAGTAGGGGATGACTTCAGGCCCGAGCGCCACGCGCGCGGCGCCGGTCAGCGTGGCGAGATCGATGGTCAAGTCTGGCGACAGTTCTTCGGCGCGGGTCAGGGCGTCCGCCAGGATGAGCCGGCCCTCGGCATCGGTGTTTCCCACTTCCACGGTCAGGCCCTTGCGGGTCGACAAGATGTCGCCGGGCCGCATCGCGTCTGCGGACACAGCATTTTCCACGGCTGGAACCAGCACGGCCAGACGCACAGCCAGATCCGCCTCCATCACCATCTTCGCCAGGGCCAGGACATGGGCTGCGCCCCCCATGTCCTTCTTCATCTGTCGCATGCCGCTGGATGGCTTGAGATCCAGACCGCCTGTGTCAAAGGTCACGCCCTTGCCCACCAGAGCGATCAGGGGGGCGCCGGGCGCGGCCCTGGCGCTGGTCCAGCTCATCTCGATGAGCCGCGGCCCGCGATCGGGCGCCGCGGCCCGGCCGACGGCGTGGATGCTGGGGTAGTTGGCCTCGATCAGCGCCTCGCCAGTGATGACGGATATGGCGGCGTCATGGGCCTGGGCAATGTCGCGGGCGATGGTCTCGATCTGCAAGGGACCCATGTGGCTGGCCGGGCTGTTGATCATGTCCTTGGCGAGTGCGCAGGCGTCGGCAAGCCTTTGCAGGCGCGGCGCGTCCGGCCCGGCCACCAGTCTGGGACGGGGTTTGCCGCGGACAGATCGAAACCGGTCAAACACATAACCGCCCAAAGCAAAGGCGAGCGCCGCGTCGCCAGCCGGCCACGGCGGCGGTTCGGCAAACGCCCAGTCGCCATGAGGCAGGCGGCCGGCAAGCGCTCGCACAGCCTGAACCCCGCCGGTGGTCCTGCCCAATCCGAACCACGCCGTGCGACGCCCCTGCGAGTCGATGTCCAGCATCAGTCGTCCCGCCTGCCCGGCAAAGTCCTGTAGCGCACCAAGCGCAGCCAGGCCGGGATCGGCGGCGGTCAGAGCGGCAAACGCGTCCTCCGTCGTCAGATGAACGAGGCCAGCCTCTGTGCTGGATGAAACCAGACTATCATGGGGATGGGGCAAGGGGCGGCGCTCCAGATTAAAGGGACGAATGGTCCCGTGACTCAATTTGTTAACCGTAAATTGATCTGACCGCCGGATCGTCCCACAGGCGTCCCGCCGCAGTCTCAATGCGATCCCTCAACATGTGTATGAACAGATCGTCCGCTGCAACCGCCCCTTGCCTGATGGTGGCGACATCGGCGGCGGCTATGGCTCTGTCGCTGGCCGTGTCGGCGTCAGCCGCCGCGCCGGCGTCTTCCCCTGCGCCGACCGGATCAACCGCGGCAAGCGCCAGGCCCGCCGCGCCCGACGCCAGCCTTCAAAAGGCCACGCCTGAACAGCGGGCGGCGGCGGAACGTTATCCGCCCGTCGCACGGGCTGCGTTCTGGGCGCATGAGGCCGATCTTGATCCGGCGGACGTGACCGCCGGCGTCAAGCTCGCCACGGCTCTGCGTCAACTTGGTCGGCTGGAGGAGGCTGACGCCGCCGCATCACGGGTTCTGATGGTCGATCCGACCAATCTGGAGGCTCTGATCGAAGTGTCGCGGGCACGCATCAGCGCGCGCCAGGGCTTTTTCGCGATTCAACCCCTGAAGCTCGCCATGACCAGGGCGCCGAAGGACTGGCGAGCGCCGTCCCTTCTCGGCGTGGCGCTGGAGCAGAGCGAGAGGCTGGACGAGGCGCGCGAGGCCTATAGGCAGGCGCTGGCCCTGTCGCCGGACAACCCCGCTGTCCTGTCCAATCTGGGTTTGTCCTTCGCCTCGCACGGGGAACCGGCGCAGGCGGAGCCGCTGTTGCGCAGGGCGGTCTTGCAGCCGGGCGCCACGGCGCAGGAGCGTCAGAATCTGGCGGTGTTTCTGGGCACTCAAGGGCGCATGGACGAGGCGGAAAAACTGATTCGCGAAGACCTGCCGCCAGACCTTGCGGCCGCCAATCTCGCCTATCTGAGATCGCTTCAGACAAAGCCCTGAGCCTTGCCGCCCGACCGGGGCGGCCACCCCGGTCCGGGCAATCAATCATGACCCAAACGGACGGGGATGTCATAAGATACGTATTTTCCGACGAAGTGGACATCGGCTCGTCACAAAAAATGCTCTAATCATATAGGGTTATGAGCAAAATCGAATTAGATCGGCTTTTGTTCTAGAGGCCGTTCGCCTTCAGGAATGCTTTCAGATCAGAGGCGGACTGTTCCGGGATCTCCATCTGGGGCGAGTGGCCAACCTTGGGATAGATGATCAACCGGGCGCCTGGAATGGCGCTGGCGAACTGGCGTCCGTGAGCGACGGGAATCACATTGTCATCCTCCCCATGCATGACGAGAGTGGGCGCATGGATCTGGGCCATGCGTTCCGGCGTAGCGATAAAATAGGCGCCGGACTGCATGCCCATCAGGATCTGCGGATGATCCGGCGCACGCGCCTCGTCCGCGAAACGGTTGATCAGGCCCGCATCAACGCGGGACGGGTCGTAAAAAGCCTTGCGGGCGCCCTCTGCAATGATGGGCTTCAGGTCGATCTGGCTTAACAGCCAGCGTCCCCAGCCGGTGCGCAAAAGCTTGAACGCCAAAGCCGTCTTTGCGTTCGATCCCGTTCGGGGCCAACCAGCCGCATCGATCAGGATGAGCGCTTTCAATCGGTCGGGATGGCGAAGCGCAAAGGTCCACGCCACGCCTCCGCCCATGGAATTGCCCGCCATGACGAAGCGTGGCGCGTGAAGCCGCTCGGTGACCGTCGCCACCAGATCGGCATAGGCGAGATTTCCGCCGACATAGTTTGGCGGCGCGCGGGTCAGTCCATGCCCGGGCAGGTCCAGACTGATGATCCGATAATCCGCGCCAAGCGCCTTGATCCAACTGTTCCAGGTGGCGGTGGAATCTGCAAAGCCGTGCACCAGCACCAGCACCGGCGCGTCTGAACGCCCCTCGTCGCGATAATGCAGATGCAGCCCCCCGGGCAGGTCCATGAAGCGCGAGGCGGGCATCGCATAGCGCGCCTCCAGGGTGGCGTAGGGAACGGGTCCGCGCCGCACCGCCAAAAAGAGCAGCCCCAGCCCGACCACCACAAGACAGGCGCCGATGGCCAGCCATTTCAGGACGTTCGGCATCAGGCGTTCCCCGCTCTTCAGTGTGCGCCGGCGCAGGCCGGGCAGGCGGGGTCCTTGTGAAGCCGGACAGTTCGCGCCTCTGCGCCGAGAGCGTCGTAGATCAGCAGGCGTCCCGTCAAGTCGGGTTTGAGGCCCGTGACTAGCTTGATGGCTTCCAGCGCCATCATGGAACCGATCACGCCCGCCAGAGCGCCCATCACCCCGACGCGCTGGCAGGTCTCAGCGTCCGGCGGAATCTCGGGCGTCAGGCAGCGATAGCAGGGCCCGTTTGGCTGGCAGAAAGCGCCGACCTGACCGGTCCAGCGGCCAATCGCCCCCGACACGAGCGGTTTGCCGAGGGCCAGACAGGCCTCATTCACGATGAAGCGGGCGGCGAAATCGTCGGTCCCGTCCAGCACCAGGTCATAGGGCGCCAGTATGCGCCCTGCATTTTGTCCTGTGACGGGCTCGGCATGGGTCTCGATCACCACATGGGGGTTGAGACTGGCCAGATGCGCAGCGGCGGCCTTGACCTTCGGCGTTTCCATATCGGACGTGGCGTAGATGATCTGTCTTTGCAGGTTGGACAGGGACACATGGTCGGGATCCGCCAGACCGAGCCGACCGATCCCCGCCGCCGCCAGATAGAGGCTGGCGGGCGCGCCCAGCCCGCCGACGCCGACGATCAGAACGCTGGCGGATTTCAGTTTTTGCTGCCCTGGTCCACCGATTTCGCGCAGCACCAGATGGCGGGCGTAACGCTCCACCTCCTCGTCGGAAAAGCTCATTCTACCGGGCCCCGAACACAGCCGAGCCGACCCGGACCGAGGTGGCGCCAAACCGCACAGCCGTCTCGAAATCCGCGCTCATGCCCATGGATAGGCTGAAAAGGTCGTTGCGCCGGGCGATGGCGGCGAGAAGGGCGAAATGGGGTCCTGCCGCCTCGCCGGCGGGGGGAATGCACATCAGCCCCTCGACCAAGAGGCCATATTCGGACCGTGCCCGCGCAATGAAGGCGTCAGCCTGCGCGGGATGGACACCCGCCTTCTGCGGCTCCTCGCCCGTATTGACCTGGACGTAAAGGCGCGGCAGGCGTGCGCCTTTTGCGCCCGCTTCCGCCAGAGCCTGGGCCAGACTGTCGCGATCCACGGTCTCGATCACGTCGAACAGAGCGATCGCCTGTTTGACCTTGTTGGTCTGCAAGGGGCCGATCAGGCGCAACTCCAGATCGGGATAGTCCTCTCTCCTGTCCTGCCAGCGGGTCTGAGCCTCCTGAACGCGGTTCTCGCCAAAGACGCGCTGACCGGCGGTCAGGACGGGCGCGATCCGGTCCCAGGCTTGGGTCTTGCTCACCGCGACCAGGGTTGGAAGGTCAAGGCGCCCTGCGCCCTTGGCGGCGGCGGCGATACGGGCAAGGATGGCGGCGCGCGCGATGGCGGGGTCGAACCCGGCGGCGTCAGAATCAGCAAAAGGCGAGGTGTCGGACATTGGCGGAGACGGGTCTGGAAAAGCTTTGGAACGAAGCCCTCTACTTGCGCCGTCATGCGTTGAAGCGAAAGGGCGAGTTTGTGCTTCCGCCGCTTTGGTTCCTCACAGACCCCGCAAGAATGGCCGATCCTGCGGCGCTGGCGGCCCGGTTGCCGCGTGGCGCCGGCGTGATCTATCGCGGCTTCGGCCGGAGCGAGAGCCTGATGGAGGCGCAACAATTGGCCAGGGTCGCGCGCGCAGAAGGGCTGGTGTTGCTGATAGGGCTCGACGCCCGTCTTGCAGCGCGCGTGGGAGCGCATGGCGTGCATCTGCCGGAGCGACTGGCCCATCTGGCGCCGCGATTGCGCAGGCGCAGGCCCGGCTGGATCATCACGGTCGCCGCCCATAACCCCACCGCGCTGGGACGGGCGGCCAGGTTCGGCGCTGATGCGGCGCTCCTGTCAGCCGTCTTTCCGAGCCGCAGTCCTTCAGCCGGTCGTCCCTTGGGCGTGGTGCGATTTGCCGCAATGACGCGGAAGGCTCGTCTGCCCGTTGTGGCGCTGGGCGGGATCAAGCCGGGCAATATCAGGCGATTGTGTCACAGCGGGGCGGCAGGGGTGGCCGCCATTGACGGTCTCAGAACTTGAAGGCTGTTTCCAGATGCACCCGCGGCGCCGTGTCCTGGGGCGTCAACTTCTGCGGCTGGGCCAGTTTGTCGCCCAGATTGACGGAGCCGCCAACGCGGATATTCGGCGTCAGGTGCAGATAGGCCCCCGCCTTCACATCCTTCCAGTCCATATCGCGTCCCAGAGGACGTTCCATGTCGAGTTTCAGGCCCCAGCGGTCGCTGCTTCCCAACTGGATCGTGTTGTGATCGGGAATAATGGACCAAGGCGCAGTGGGGTCTATATCGCCCGTGAAATTGTTGGGCGTGCTCGGACGCGACGGATCGGCAAAAGCAGCGCCCGCCGCTCCTGTCGCCAGGAGCGCCGCAGCCAAACTGGCCATGGTCGCTATCCGTTTCATCGCAATCGTTTCCGCAGCTGTCCGCCAAAAGACATTTGACGGATGAATTCGTTAAGATTTTGTCCTAAAGCCCTGTCACGAAGACGGAACTTTCAAGTTCGATTAATAGGGCAATGCAGGGCGCGTCAAACCCCTTCCCATCAATTTCCGACCATATTTCAACCCTTGTGGCCGAAGGGCCACGCACAGGCCAAGTGTTTTTGCGGGTTGGAGCCGGTCTCAGGTTGATATAGAGCGAGGCTATGGTCTGCATTGGCGGACAAGGCCGGGGGGCGAGGATCGATGTGATCACGCGCTGAATCAGGCGCAGGGTCTGGCGAGCCAACTCGATGGAGCAGTTTGAGATGTCGTTTTTGGGCAAGTTTGGTGCGGTTGCGATCGGCGCCTTGGTTCTGGCCGGTTGTGCGCATCGGGCGCCGGATCAACCCGGTGGCGGCGGTTTCCCGCTTCATATGATCGGCGGCGGCCAGAAGACGACGCCGCAGCCCTCTGCGGGCCTTGGCGTCAACGCCTTTTTGTGGCGCTCCACGCTTGAGACGCTGTCCTTCATGCCCCTGGCCTCGGCGGACCCTTACGGCGGGGTTATCCTGACCGACTGGTACGCCAACCCGGAAAAGACCGATGAGCGCTTCAAGGTCACGGTCTATATCCTGGACACGCGTCTTCGCGCAGACGGCGTTTCCGTGACCGTATTCAAGCAGGTCAAGGACGCAGCGGGCGGCTGGATCAACGCCCCAGTGTCGGCTCAGACCTCGATTGACGTGGAAAACGCCATTCTGACCAAGGCGCGGCAGCTTAGGCTCTCGACGATCAACCTAAAGGGCTGATAAGTCGGCCCCATGGGTCGATATAATCCGAAAGAGTCCGAACCCCGCTGGCGCGCCCGGTGGGACGAGGCTGACAGCTTCCGCACCCTGTCCCCCGCCGAGGCCGGGGACAGGCAGAAATACTATGTCCTTGAGATGTTTCCCTATCCATCGGGGCGCATCCACATGGGTCATGTGCGAAACTACACCATGGGCGATGTGGTGGCCCGTTTCAAACGGGCGCAGGGCCACAATGTCCTGCACCCCATGGGGTGGGACGCCTTTGGCATGCCAGCGGAAAACGCGGCCATGGAGAAGGGCGTCCATCCCAAGGGCTGGACCTATGAAAACATCGCCGCCATGCGGGAGCCGCTGAAGCAGCTCGGCCTGTCGATCGACTGGAGCCGCGAGTTCGCGACCTGCGACCCCGAATATTACGGGCAGGAACAGAAGCTGTTTCTGGACCTGTATCGCCGGGGACTGGCCTATCGCCGCGAGGGCGTGGTCAACTGGGACCCCGTGGACATGACGGTGCTGGCCAATGAGCAGGTCATTGACGGACGGGGCTGGCGATCCGGCGCGCTGGTGGAAAAGCGCAAGCTGACCCAGTGGTTCTTGCGAATCACCCAATATGCCGACGACCTGATCGAGGGATTGAAGACCCTTGAGCGGTGGCCCGACAAGGTTCGGACCATGCAGGAGAACTGGATCGGCAAGAGCCAGGGCCTGCGGTTCCATTTCGATATTGCGGCCAATGCGCCAAGCGGTCTCGACCGGGTCGAGGTCTATACGACACGTCCGGACACCCTGTTCGGGGCGAGCTTTGTGGCCGTGGCTGCAGATCACCCCCTGGCGGAGGCGATCGCCGCCACCCGCGCGGCGGCGGCCGATTTCGTGGCTGAATGTCGTCGCGGCGGCGGCACCGAGGCGGAGATCGAAGCGGGCGAGAAAAAGGGCTTCGACACCGGCCTTATGGTGTCCCATCCCTTCGACCCGGACTGGAAACTGCCGGTCTGGATCGCGAACTTCGTCCTGATGGAATATGGGACGGGCGCCATTTTCGGCTGTCCGGCGCATGACCAGCGCGATCTGGACTTCGCCCGCAAATATGGGCTGGACGTGACGCCGGTGGTCTTGCCGGCGGGCGCGGACCCGGCGACCTTTGCCGTGGACCGGGAGGCCTATGTCGGGCCGGGAAGGATATTCAATTCGCGGTTCCTCGACGGGCTGACGATCGAAGAGGGCAAGCGGGCGGCTGTGGCGAAGATGGAGGGTCTGGGCTGCGGCCAGGGCGCGACCGTCTATCGTCTGCGCGACTGGGGCGTGTCGCGGCAGCGCTACTGGGGTTGTCCCATCCCCATGATCCACTGCGAGACCTGCGGCGTCGTGCCCGTGCCCGCCGATCAGCTGCCCGTGCGCCTGCCCGACGATGTGGCGTTCGACAAGCCGGGCAATCCCTTGCTGCGCCATCCGACGTGGCGCTTCACCACCTGCCCGCAATGCGAAGGCAAGGCGGAGCGTGAAACGGACACCTTCGACACATTTGTGGATTCCAGCTGGTATTTCGCCCGCTTCGCCGCTCCCAGATCGCCGACTCCCATTGATCGGGCGGCCGCCGACTATTGGCTGCCGGTGGATCAATATATCGGCGGGGTGGAGCATGCCGTGCTGCACCTGCTCTATGCCCGGTTCCTGACCCGGGCGTTGGCCGATGGCGGCTATGTGGGCGTCAAGGAGCCATTTGCGGGCCTGTTCACCCAGGGCATGGTCACCCATGAGGCCTATCGCTCGGCCAATGGCTTGTGGCTCCAGCCCAATGAGGTGGAGAAGCGCGACGGCGTGCTGGTGGATATTGAGTTCGACCAGCCGGTCGAGGTCGTCGGCGTTGAAAAAATGTCCAAGTCCAAGCGCAATGTCGTGGCGCCGGAGGACATATTTGAACAGTACGGGGTCGATGCCGCCCGACTGTTCGTCCTGTCTGATTCACCGCCGGAGCGTGACGTGCAGTGGAGCACAGCCGGAGTGGAGGGCGCCTGGCGCCTGATCCAGCGCATCTGGGCGGAGTTCGACGCTCAACCGGACAGGCGTCCCGGCGCGCCGGACATGGCCGAAGACGCCCTTGCGCTGCGTCGCGCCGCCCACAAGCTGGCCCAGCAGATCACGGACGGACTGGAAAGCTTCCGCTTCAATCTTGCGGTGGCGCGGATGCACGAGATGATGGCGGTGCTCAAGGCTCATCCGGCGGCGGGCGCCAGTCCCTCGCGGCTGGCGGCGCGGCACGAGGCCTTGTCCATACTGGCCCGGCTCGTCTCGCCCTTCATGCCCCATCTGGCGGAAGCCTGTTGGGAGCGTCTGGGCGAAGCCGGTCTGATCGTTGACGCCCCCTGGCCCCGCGCCGATGCGGCGCTTGTTGCGGAGGACGAAGTGGTGCTCGGCGTGCAGGTCAATGGCAAGCGAAGGGCTGAGATCAAGGCCCAGAAGGGGGCGGAGGACTCAGATGTTCAAGCCATTGCGCTCGGCGACGTCACGGTTCAGAAGCATCTGGAAGGCCTTACGGTTCGCAAGGTGATCGTGGTCAAGGACCGCATCGTCAATATCGTCGCCTCCTGATCTGGATGGTGTAGGATCGCAAACATGACCCTGATCCCGATCCGTCTGTTGCCATTCCGCAGGGCTAGAGCCGCATCAGCGGCCCTGGCCCTGACGGCGCTCCTTGGCCTTGAGGGCTGCGGTTTTACGCCGCTCTATGCCGATAATGGCATGAGTTCAGCCCTGTATGACGTCGTGGTGTCTGTGCCTGACCATTCCCGAGCGGGCTTCATGGTGCAGGACAAGCTCAATGAGGCCTTGGGTCGGCACGCTGACAAGGGGTCGTGGAAGCTTACGCTTGAAGTCTACAGCAAGCGCGCGCCACGCGGTGTGAGGGTGAACAATGTCGCCAACCGCTACGAATATCAGATGGAAGTCGACTACAGCCTTGCCGACGCCGCGACCGGCAAGGTGGCCCTGAAGGAATCGCTTCAGGCGATGGCGACCTATGATTCGGCGGACCAGCCCTATGCCGGGGTCGCTGCGGAGCAGGATGGCGAGGTGCGCGCCGCCGCCATCGCCGCCGATATGTTGCGGTTGCGTCTCGCCCGCTATTTCGCGGCGCGTCCTGCTCCGTGATCCTGTCCAAGCGGCCCGAGGTCGAGCGCTTTCTGGGCCATCCGCCGCCGGAGATCCGCATTTGCCTCATCCATGGCAAGGATCGCGGCGGCGTGCGCGAGCGGGCGGACGGTCTGGCCGCCCGCATCGTTCCCCGGCCTGATGACCCCTTCGATGTGGCGCTGCTGACCGAAACCGATCTGGATAATGATCCGGCCAAGCTTCAGGACGAACTGGCCGCCATGTCGCTGATGGGCGGCCGCAGGTTGGTCAGGCTGAAGCTGACGGGCGAACGGGCGGGACCGGACAGGCAGGCCGCGGAGGCGCTGAAGGCCCATGCCGAGGGGACGCTCAATCCCGAAGCCTTTTTTCTGATCGAGGCCGGCGCGCTGGAACGTCACTCCCCGCTGCGCAAGGCGGCGGAAGCGTCCAGGCAGGCCGTGGCCATACCGGTCTATGAAGACGAGATCGGCGATGTGACCCGCTATGTCCGCGAAGCCCTCGCCGCCGACAAGGTCGGTCTGACCTCAGAGGCTCTGGAACTCTTCACCGCACGCCTGCCCAAGGAGCGCGGGGTTATGCGTCAGGAGATCGAACGCCTGATCCTCTATCTGGGTCCGGGCAGTGGTCGCACCGCTGGTCCCGCCGATCTGGTCGACCATCTGGGGGTAGAGCCTGAGGCCTCGCTGTTTGACGCGGCGTCCGACGCTTTCGGCGGCAAGGTCAAGGACGCCCAGAGCGCCTTACGTCGCGCCCGGGCGGAAGGCGAGGGCGGACCGGCCGCGGTGCGCGCACTCAGCCAGCATCTCATGCGTCTGCGCCGCGCCATGACCCTGATGACGACCGGCATGGGGGCTCAGGAGGCGGCCAAGGCGGTCGGCGTGTTCTGGAAACAGGAACGGGAGTTTTTGCGTCAGGCCCGCGCCTGGCGGCTGGCCGACCTTGATGCGCTACAGCCCGAATTGCTGGAAGCGGATCGGGCCTGCAAGTCCACCGGCTCTCCAGATGGGCTGATCGCCGAGCGAATCGCTCTCAGCATCGCCGCGCGCGCCCGACGCCGTGGATTATAGGGGTTCAGGCGGGCCGACGCGCCCGAAGCGCCTGGGTGATGGTGCCATCGTCCAGCCAGTCCAGTTCGCCGCCCACCGGCACGCCGCGCGCAAGGCTGGTCACCGGTATGCCCAGAGCCGCCAGCCGCTCCGACACATAGTGCGCCGTGGTCTGACCATCGACGGTGGCGGGTAGGGCCAGTATGACCTCGCGCACGCCGCCCTGGGCCACCCTGGCCGCGAGCTGGTCGATCCGAAGGGCGTCCGGTCCGACCCCGTCCAGAGCCGACAACAGTCCGCCCAGAACGTGGTAACGCCCGCGAAACGCGCCCGCCCGCTCCATGGCCCACAGACCGCCCACCTCTTCGACCACTAAAAGCAGGCCTTCATCGCGCGTCATGTCGCTGCACACGGCGCACGGGTCTGTGCTGTCGAGCGCGCCACAAAGGGTGCAGGCGCGCACCTTGTCCGCCGCCGCCGCCAGCGCATCGGCGAGCGGACGCAAAAGCTGGTCCTTTCGCTTCAGCAACATCAGGGCGGCGCGCCGCCCAGACCTTGGCCCAAGACCTGGCAACTTCGACAGAAGCTGGATCAGGCGCTCGATTTCCGGTCCGGCTGAGGCGGCCAAACGGCTTAGACTCCCAGTCCGGGGAAGCCCGGCATATTGGCCAGCGGGCCTGCCGCGTCTCGCATCAACTCGGCCTGCAAGGCCTCAAGACGTTGACGGGCCGTCTTGTGCGCCGCCAAAATCAGATCCTGCAGGATCTCGCTGTCGCCAGGCTGCATCAGGCTGTCGTCAATGGCGATGCTGAGCAGATCGCCTGAGCCCGACAGGGTCAGGGTGACGAGGCCGGCGCCCGACTGGCCCGTCACGGAACTGGCGGAGAGCCGTTCCTGAGCGGCTTTCAGCTTGGCCTGCATGGCCCCGGCCTGCTTCATCAGGGCGCCAATGTCTTTCACGCCTCGTCTCCATCCTCGTCGTCACTGTCTGGCGCGGGTTCGGCGGCCGCCATAGTGCGTTTTCGATAGGCGATGATCTCTGTCCCGGGAAAGGCCTCCAGCACGGAGCGCACAAAGGGCTCTGATTCCAGAGCCTCGCGTTCAGCCTTTTCCTCACGCCGTTCGCGCTCATAGGCGGTCTCGGAGCCGCCGCCGCGAATTTCGGCCATCCAGCGGTCGCCGGTCCACTCCCGCAGCTTGGTTGTCAGTCGCTGGGTCAGGTTGGACGGCGCGCCGGGCGCAGGCTCGAACGTGATCAGTCCGGGCTTGTAATCGACCAGACGGACAAAGCGCTCCACATCGAGCTTCAGGGTGATGTCGCGCTTGCTGTCAATGAGACCCATCACGTCCTGAAAGGTCGACAGGATCGCCTTGGCGGCGGTCTGGGCGACGGGCGCCACAGAGCCGCTGGGCTGGGCGTAGCCGCCGCTCACGGCGCGTGCGCCGCCGCCGGGCCCGGGCGCGGGCGCAGACGGCGCCCCGCCTGCGATCGCTTCGCCCGACTGCAGCCGCTTCAGCGCCTCTTCCGGGCCGGGCAGGTCAGCGGCATAGGCCAGACGGATCAGGGCCATTTCGACCGCCGCCATGGGGTCCGGCGCACGTCTGGCCTCCTCGTGCGCCTTGAGCAGCATCTGCCAGACGCGGGAGAGCGATCCTGCGGACGCCTCCGCGCCGATGGCGGTGATGCGAGAGGCCTGATCCCTGGGCAGTCCCAGCGCCTCGGGTCCCAGCATCTTGGCGACTGCGGCGCCGTGGCTGTGCTCCAACAGGTCGCCCAGCGCCACAACGGGGTCGGCGCCAAAGCTGTACAGGGTTCGAAACCCTTTCAGGGCGGCTGAGATGTCGCCCTTCATGACCGCTTCAAACAGGGCGATGGTCCCTGCCCGGTCGGCCAGTCCCAGCATGTCGCGCACGGTTTCGGCCGGGGTGATCTGGCCGCGTTCAGTCTGGACAATGGCCTGATCGAGCAGGGACAGGGCGTCGCGCACCGAACCTTCCGCCGCGCGCGCAATCAGGGCCAGGCCCTCTTCCTCGACCAGCGCATTTTCCTTCGCGCAGACGCCTTGCAGGTGGCGCACCAGAACGTCCGGCTCCACGCGTCGCAGGTCAAAGCGCTGGCAGCGGGACAGGATGGTCACCGGCACCTTGCGGATCTCGGTCGTGGCGAAAATGAATTTCACATGGGGCGGCGGCTCTTCAAGCGTCTTGAGCAGCGCATTGAACGACGCGGTGGACAGCATGTGCACCTCGTCGATCACATAGACCTTGTAGCGCGCTTCCACCGGCGCATAACGCGCGCCGTCCAGAAGCTCGCGCATCTCATCCACCTTGGTGCGACTGGCGGCGTCCAGCTCCAGCACGTCCATGTGGCGGCCGTCGATAATGGCGCGGCAATGGCGGCCATCGACGGACAGGTCGACCGAGGGGCGGTTGACCGTATCGGTCTCAAAGTTCAGGCCGCGCGCCAGAAGTCTCGCCGTGGTGGTCTTTCCCACGCCGCGAACGCCGGTCAACATGAAGGCGTGGGCAATGCGGCCAGAGGCGAATGCGTTGGTGAGGGTGCGGACCATGGCCTCCTGGCCGATCAGGTCCTCGAAGGTGCGCGGTCGATATTTGCGGGCCAGAACCTGATAGGCCTCGCCCCCGCCGGCCAGGGCGTCAGGCGCGGGCGACTTGACGACCGAGGCAGACTCAGGCGGCGTCCCGAACATGTCGTCGGTCGCATCGTCCCTTTCAGGCGTCTCGTCAGGGGCCCCGTCGTCGGGCGTCAGATCGTAATCGGCCATCGCCCTGCCGGTCAGTGGGGGGAAATCGGTGGAGACTGGACGTCGACCCGCAGCGAAACTCGTTACGGCTGCTTCCTTCCGGATCTGACCGGGTTGGCGAGGGCGACGCCCGACGCCAGTCTCCGCTGCCTATATCGCGCGCCAAACGCTCTGGCGCAAGGCGCCCGTCGATCATTCGTCACGTCTCGTTCATCCGGTCTCGTTGATGAACCTGATGCGATGAGGGGTGATCACAGGCTCGCTGTTTGTTAGGCTTGGCGGAAGAGATCAGAAGGTTCGCTCCATGTCCCTGTCCGCCATCGCCAATGTCTTCGCCGGAAACCCCCTGAACCGTGCCAGTGACCGACGCGGCGACGCCGCTTATCTGGCGCGCCTGCTGGAGGATCCTCAGACCCTGGCCCTGCCCCTGTGGAACGGCCAGCCGCTGATCGACGCGGCCGAAAGCGGGATGCGTCTGGCCTATGTTTCCGGCGATCTGGCGCACGAAATCGCCGGCGGCGATGAGCGCCTCCTGTTCCTAGGCCTGTGGAGAGAGACCGCCGTCTTCGCCGTGGACATGGAGGGCGGCGCCGATCCCACTGCCGGCCCATTGAACGGCTTTGGCGTATTCAAGGACATGCGGGCCATGGGGGCGGCCTTGTCAGGGCCGGAAGCCGCCATTGCCGCCACCGCCAAGGGCGTGTTCGAATGGCGCCGTCGCCATCGATTCTGCGCCGCCTGCGGCCAGCCCAGCCAGGTGGCGGAGGGCGGCTGGAAGCGGGTCTGCGCGGCCTGCAATGCGGAGCATTTCCCCAGAACCGATCCCGTGGTCATCATGTTGCCGGTGATCGGGGAGCGCTGCCTGATGGGACGCCAGGCGATCTGGCCCAAAGGCATGTGGTCGGCCCTGGCCGGATTTCTGGAGCCTGGCGAAACCATCGAGGAGGCCTGCGCCCGCGAATTGAACGAGGAAGCCGGGCTGGTGGCGCGGCGCGTGCACTACCACTCCACCCAGCCCTGGCCCTTCCCCAACTCCCTGATGATCGGCCTGATCGCCGAGATCGAGGCGGGAGAGGCTCATCCCGACCAGACAGAACTGGAAGCCGTGCGCTGGTTCACAAGGTCCGAGGCGCGCGCATTGTTGAAAGGCGAGATCGCCGGCGCCTTCTGCCCGCCGCCTCTGGCGATCGCCCATCAGCTTCTCAAAACCTGGGCTCATGAAGATTCCGCCACCTGAAAAAGGTTTGACCGCCTTTTGCTAGGGGAATGCTTACGCTCAGCGGGTAGGCTCGGGCTCAGGGTTCAGGTCTCGATGCTGACGCCGCCTGCAAAGGACTATTGCAACATGTCAAGCCGCACTGTCTCCAGGCGCCGGATTGGCCTTCTTCTCGTGGCGGTCAGCCTGACCCTGTCCGGCGTCGCCGTCGCGGGTGAGAAAAAGGCGCAGAGCCATGCGACCAGTCCCTTGCCCTATCTGCGCTGTCCGTCCCTGACGGCCAATGTGGTGCGCGCCAACGGACATATGGGCGTGGTCACGATTGAGGCCGGCCTCGACATCCCTGATGAAAAGCTGCGCACCAAAGCCATGCAGTATCTGCCCAGGCTGAGGGACGGCTATAACCGCGCCCTGGCGGGCATCAGTCCCTCTACGCCGCGCGGCGGAACGCCGGATCTGGACCGCATCTCCCTCGCCATGCAGCAGGTGACGGATCGCATCCTCGGTCAGCCAGGGGCCAGGTTCCTGGTGGGATCGGTCATCGTCAACTGAATGGCCCGGTGCTAGTCGCTGCAGGGACAGATGGCGTTCATCCGTCTGGCCAGATCGAGGTCCCGCTGTGTCACGCCGCCTGATTCATGGGTCGTCAGCACAACCTCCACCCGATTGTAGACATTGAACCATTCAGGATGGTGATCCTGCTTCTCCGCGATCAGGGCCGCTTGCGCCATAAACCCGAAGGCCTGGGCGAAGTCAGCGAACTGGAAATGGCGTTCGATGGCGGGTCGCGTGCGGTGGGGCGCCCACCCCGGAAGCAGGGCGGCGGCCTGAGACGGGGCGATAACGGGTGGAGGGGAGGGGCGCATGGTGGTGTCCGTCCTTTGAAACGCGGTCAGGGCGTCAGCAGACAAGGACAACGGCGCCGACCTTGCTGTCCCTGATCCCATACAATGAGGAATGCCCCATTATGGATCAGTTTGTCCGCGCCATCACGCAATTCTGTCTGGTGTTCGCCCTGGCCAGCGTCAGCCTGATCGCCGCTCCGGCCATGGGCGGTGCGGCCGCCATGGCTACGATCGTGGACAAGGCGCCGGATATGAATGGCGCGCCCACCTCCCGCCCCCCGCCTGCGTCCGCCATCCATCATGAAGGTCAATGCCATACGGTGACCCTGTGCGCCCCGACGCCTGTTCGCGCGCGCTGTCATCCCGTCCATGTCCGGCATGTGCGCCTCCATCGTCGCGAGGTGATCAAGACCATCGTCGTCGTTCAGGAAGCGCCGCCTCCCGAGCCCATGATCATCGTCCTGCCGCCGCCCTGCCCGCCCCTGCCACCCACCCCGATCGACTATCCTTCCGCTGTCCAGAACGGGTATCTGGTCTGGCCGAGCCGTTAATTTGCCCGTCTACGCGATTGTGACTTCAGCCTGTAATCGGTCCGCCATAATACCGCCTGCAGACTAGGATGCACTCAAGCGCCGACCACCCTTTGGATTCGGCCGTTCATTTCCAATGGGTTCGGAGGCCATGCATGACAGTCGATTCCCGTCCCCTCCTCGGCCTTGAGTCGTGGGTGAAGGCAGGGTTCAGGCTCGTCCCTTGGCGCCCCGTCCGGTTGGCGATTCCGGCGGCGCTGCTGGGCGGCTTGGTTTTATCCGGATGTGGCGTCATGGCGCCGTTTCGCGCCGCCCCGCCCATAGCCGCGCCGACCGCCAGGCAGGCTCAGTTTGAATCCGCCCCGTCAATCCATCCGCTGCAGACGCCCGCGACATCGGCCGTCAGGCCCGTCAAGGCCAACAAGCCGAAAGCCGCCGCGGGTCTGGCTCCGGCCAGCCCGCCCGACCCGCGGCATCGCCAGTATTTTGACGAACGTCGCCATCGTTTCTATTATTTCGACCCGGTGTTGAAGGCCTATTTCTGGGAAGACGGCGCGCCACGCTAGGTCCTCTCCCGTTGCAGCGGTTGCCGCCTGGCGGAAGAGACCTGCTCCGGGTCAAAGGATTGGAGCGCGGAAATGGCTCATTCTGACCGCAAGTCGTTTCAGGAAACGGTGTCGTCGTCCGGGTCGTCGTCGTCGCTGTCGGTTGGCCCATGGTCGAAGCGCAAGAGGACGCCCGGTTGGCAGGCCAGGGCCGCGCATAATGCGTCCAGGGTCGTGAACCGCAGAGCCCGCGCCTGACCCGCTCTCAGAAGGGCCAGATTGGCCTCGGTCACGCCGACCCTGTCGGCGAGTTCGCTCATGGACATGCGTCGCTCATAGAGGACGTGGTCGAGCCGGATGCGGATAGCCATTCAGGTCGCCTCGGATCAGATGGTGAGCTCAGCTTCACGCCTTAGCCGGGCTCCCTCGCGAAAAACTTCGGCCAGCACAAAGACGACGAGCACGGCGAACCAGACAGTGGGGTTGAACCAGGCCTCTTGGGAGGTCCTGTTCAGGCTGCGAACCGGCGCCGTCCAGGCCAGGATCGTTCGAACGCCATAGCTCGATATTTCCAAAGCCACCAGCACGCCGCCAATCAGTCGCAGTCGACCCACATTTTCGGGCCGGAAAGGGTCGCCCAGCGTCAGGGTCTCCATGACCCGCCGCAACCGGTTCAGAATGATGACCAGACAGGCGATATAGACCTCCGCCCCCATGAGAACCGCAGCCAGGGCCAGAGGCGGGACGGGCGAGACCAGAATGCGGCCATTGAACTGAAAGTGCACGCTGGATGTGAAGGGCAGATAGATCAGCACGGCCAGGCCCAATGGTCCAACGATCCCGGCCCCGATACACACAACTGCATAAACAACGTCCAGAACGACCTTCAGAAAGCTGGATACCGACTGTGGCCCAAGCGCACGCATCAATCCTCACCGCTCCTTGCGTCAGGATGCTGGACAGGGCGGACAGGCGCCGTCATGACGCTAGGCGCCTGTCCTGCGATCGCGTTCCTGATCCTGCCTGCGATAAGTCGTTCACGGCCAATGGTCACGTTAATGTTGAGAAACAATATGCTGTCCTTGCCGCCTGGCCAACGTCTTGTGGCCGCCACCCACAATCCCGGCAAGGCCAGGGAAATTGCCGCGCTGCTGGATGGGCGTTTCGAGACGGTGGCGGCGGGTGTGCTGGGGTTGGCGGAGCCGGAAGAGACCGAAGCCACTTTTATGGGCAACGCCGTGCTCAAGGCGCGGGCGGCCGCAGACGCTTGCGGGCTGGTGTCCATCGCTGATGATTCGGGTCTCTCGGTGCGCGCGCTTGGCGGCCAGCCCGGCGTCCTCTCCGCCAGATGGGCGGAGCGGGAAACGGATGGCCAACGTGATGTTGGAATGGCCATGGCGCGGATCGAGGCGGCGCTGAAGGCTGTAGAGACCACAGATCACGCCGCATGGTTCACCTGCGCCCTGGCCGTGGCCTGGCCGGACGGTCCGGTGGTGTGCGTCGAGGGGCGGATCGAAGGTCGTCTGGCGTTTCCGGGACGGGGCCTGAACGGATTTGGTTATGATCCGGTCTTTGTCGCCGAAGGCATGAATCAGACGTTTGGCGAACTGGCTCCGGAGCACAAGGACGCGATCAGCCATCGCGCGCGCGCCTTCGCCAAGCTCAAGGCCGCCTTGTTTTGAGCGCGCCCCCGCCTCTGGGCGTCTATATCCACTGGCCCTACTGCGCACGCATCTGTCCCTATTGCGACTTCAACGTCTATCGCGACCGGGGACGCGACGCCGAAAAGCGCGCCCTGGCCGAGGCGATCGCCGTCGATCTGGAGGCGCAAAGTCGCATGACCGGCCCCCGGCGGCTGGCGTCCATCTTCTTCGGCGGCGGTACGCCCTCGCTGATGACGCCCGATCAGGTCGCGCAGATTATTGACCTGTGCCGGCGACTTTGGCCGCAAGGCGATGCGCTGGAAATCAGTCTCGAGGCCAACCCCACGGACGCAGAGGCGGATCGATTCGCCGCCCTGTCCCAGGCGGGCGTCAATCGCCTGTCCCTCGGCGTGCAGAGTCTGGATGACGCCCAGCTTGCCTTTCTAGGTCGCAACCACAGCGCAACGGAAGCCCATCGCGCGGCGATTCTGGCGCGGCGGCTATTTGCACGCCTGTCCATCGACCTGATCTACGCCCTGCCGGGCCAGACCGAGGCTGGCTGGCGATCCGCCCTCAACCACGCCGTCGATCTGGGGGCGGAGCACATCTCTCCCTATCAACTGACCATCGAACAGGGCACCGCGTTCGACCGCGCGGTGCGTCGCGGACGCCAGGCGCCGGTTGAATCCGAACTGGCCGCCCGTCTTTATGACGCCACCCAGGAGGTGCTGAGCTTGCGGGGATATTCCGCTTATGAAGTCTCAAACCATGCTCTGGGCGAGGCCGCGCGCTCCCGTCACAACCTCGTCTATTGGCGGGGAGAAGATTATATCGGCGTGGGTCCCGGCGCCCATGGCCGGCTGACCACGCCCGAGGGGCGGCTGGCGACCGAGGCGGTTCCGGCGGTCGGCGCCTATATTGATCAGGTGCTGAACACCGGTCTCGGCTTCAAGAACCCTGAACGCCTTGATGGACTGGAACAGGCGCAGGAACGGCTTTTGATGGGGCTCCGCCTGTTGGAGGGGGTTCGCTGGACCGAACTCGCCCCCCTGGGGCTGCACCCCGCAGATCCACGTGTTCGAGATCTTGAATCCTATGGCCTCGTTGTCTGGGACGGTCTGAGACTGCGCGCCACATCGGACGGCCGCCGCATCCTGGACAGCGTCACCCGCGCCCTCGCCGCTTAGCGCCAGGGTTGTGATCATTTCGCAACATTCACGCATAAAGAAGTCATAAATTCATCCCTGAGGAGATTTGTGGGTTGATAGCCATGTGATCACAGCCAACAATTCCTGATCAAGTTGTATTCTTTGCCGCGCAGGCGCTCTGCGTGACATGGCGCACAACCCATTCGGGAGCCAAAACGTGAAACCATCCTCCATGCGCCAGCGCCTGCTGGCCTCCAGCATTATCTGCACCGCAATGGCCTTGACGGGCGCCGCCCAGGCAGCGGACACGGCTTCGACCGATGTTCAGGCTGTTGTGGTGACCGGTTCGCGCATTCCTCAGCCGAACCTGCAATCGGCCAGCGCCGTTTCGGTGGTGACGAACGCCGACATCGTGGCGCAGGGCGCGACCCGCGTTGAAGACATCATCAACACCCTGCCTCAGGCCTTCGCCTCGCAAGGCTCGACCATCTCCAACGGC
>CAIOJR010000191.1 GCA_903858685.1 uncultured Caulobacterales bacterium
AGGTCGACCCTGACCAGCCCCGGCCGGATCACGCACCGCTGAAATCGCGCCTGCGCCACTATATGAACCTGAAGCACACCCAGGCGCGGCTGAGCCAGCTTGTCCGGGACTTCGCCTGGGACCGCATGGACCGGGTCTTTACGCTCGATCAGCCTGCCCTTCAAAAATCTTCCTGACTTCAAAGGATCAAGCCCGCTCATGAGCACCGTATCCGAGGCGCAATGGGATGACTTTGTCCGGGCACATGCTGCCGGGTCCTTTTTCCATCTTTCGGCATGGCGCGGCGTGATCCGCGAGACATTCGGCCACAAGTCGCACCCCTTGAGCGTCGAACGCGATGGCAAGCTCGCGGCCATCCTGCCGCTGGTTGAGATCAAGAGCGCCCTGTTCGGCCATTCACTGGTCTCCAACGCCTTCTGTGTCGGCGGCGGCCCGCTGGCGGTCGACGATGCAGCGCGTCTGGAGGTGCTGGACGCCGCGCATCGGCTGGGCCAAAAGCTGGGCGTCGACTATGTCGAATTGCGCGACACGCCCGACGCAGCCGATGGCTGGCTTGCGCGCACAGACCTTTACGCCAATTTCAAAGGACCCATTGCGGTCAAGGAAGAGGACAACCTCACCCAGATTCCGCGCAAGCAGCGCGCCGTGGTGCGCAAGGCGCTGAAGACCGAATTCGAAGTGACCATCGACCGGCACACCGAGAACTTCTTTCCGGTCTATGCGACAACAATGCGCGATCACGGCACGCCCGCCCTGCCCAGGCGCTATTTTGACCAGCTTCTGACAACCTTTGGCCCGGAATGCGAAATCCTGACGGTGCACCACAAGGGGCGCCCGATCAGCAGTGTGCTGAACTATTATTTCGGCGATGCGGTCCTGCCCTATTACACGGGTAGTCACAACGACGCCCGCGCCCTCGGCGCCAATGACATGATGTACTGGTCGGTCATGCGCCGTGCGGTCGAGTTGGGCTATGGCGCCTTTGATTTCGGGCGCAGCAAGGTCGGCACTGGCCCCTACGCCTTCAAGCACAATTGGGGTTTCGAGCCCAGACCCATGACGACGCAGTTTGCCTTGGTCAAGGCGACGCAAACGCCGAACCTGAACCCGACTAATCCGCGCTATGAACTGATGATCAGCACCTGGCGCAAACTCCCCGTGCCGGTGGCCAACATCATCTCTCCTTTCATCAGCCGCAGCCTGGGCTAAGAAGCCGCCAACGCCTCCACCATCGCATCAAGTCCGGCCAGATGGTCGCGCCATTGGTGGTGGGTGAGCACATAGTCCCTGCCGCGTGCGCCAAGATCCGTCGGCGCCGCGCCGGTCAGGACGCTGACGACGGCGTCCGCCAGACCCTGAGCATCCTCGCCGGTCAGAACCTCATCCCCGACCCTGGCGTCGATACCGTCCAGCGCCTGGGGGGTGGCCACCATGGGCCGCCCGGCCGCCATGCCTTCCAGCACCTTGTTCTGGATTCCGCGCGCGATGCGCAGGGGCGCGACAACGACCGAGGCGCCCGCCAGATAGGGACGCACATCGGGCACGGAGCCGGTCACCTCCACCCCGGCCCGCTCGGCCAGGGCGCGGATCTGGGCGGCCGGCTTGGCGCCGACGATCCGGAACACAGCGTGCGGGCAGGCTTTTCGCACCAAGGGCAGGATCTCGTCTGCGAACCACATGGCGCCGTCAATATTGGGCAGATAGTCCATAGTGCCACAAAAGACGATCACGCCGGGATCGGACGGCGCGTCGGATCGCTGGAAGAAGGTGGTGTCCACACCGTTCGGCGTGACCAGAAACCGGTCAGCCCAGTGGGCGTGGAATCCCTCAAGCAACGCCTTTTCCGTCTCCGAGATCACGATGG
>CAIOJR010000192.1 GCA_903858685.1 uncultured Caulobacterales bacterium
GTCCAGGACATCGAGCAGCTTGGCGAGCAATCCTTCCGTCTGCGTTGTCTTGACCTTGTCCTGATTTGACGCGTTGAGCTCTGCCAGTATGGCTCCGCCAATGACGATCTTGCCCCTGGTCTCGCGCTTTCTGCGGTCAACGGTCCAGAGGGCTTCCAGACGTTCCACCCGGGCCTTCTGGACGGCGAAGCGTTCAGCATCGTCGGTGATCTCATCCAGGGGCCGGGTATTGCGCCGAACATGGATGCCGCCATGTCCCTGATCCCGAAGCCCCACTTCCAGCTCAGCCATGCGGGCCCGAAGATCAGCTTCCATTGCGCGATGATCTGGCGCGGCAAGTACGCGGTTCCGGGCAAGCTTAAGCTCCAGACGCCTTAGCTTCTGAGCCTCGGTGCGGGGGCGGTACTTGGAGGGCCGAGCATTCCTGCGCCGCTTGTCGTTAGCCATGATGATCCCCGGAAAGAAAATATTAGCCCGTTATGTGCTTTTAATAGCGAAAGAGGACGTGATGGTCTATCTGGGGAATGCGGAAATTGAGGACAATGGCGCATATACGGGTTGGTCGGGCTACACCCACCAACCCTGCGGTCAGACGGCGTCCGACACCCTCAATCTCCGCACGTCGTGCTTCGGCGCTTGAGCCAAGGGCGCAGCCCTTAGCGATCCGCCGGACAGGTCCGGAAGAGGAGGGGAGGATCATGGCCTCATACCTGTGTCAGGTGCAGACCATCCAGCGCGGCATGGGTCGTTCCTCTGTGGCCGCGGCCGCCTACCGGTCGGGGACGTCGTTGACGGATGAGCGTCTGGCCATGGAGTTCGATTTCTCCGCCAAGGATGGCGTCGAGTTTGCAGAGGTGATGGCTCCGGCTGGAACACCGAGCGCCCTCCAGGAGCGCGAGGCGCTTTGGAATGCTGCGGAAAAGCGGGAAACTCGCAAGGACGCCGTCCCGGCGCGCGAAGTGCTTCTGGCGCTTCCCCATGAGCTCAGCTTTGAGCAAAGGCGGGATTTGGTTCGAGCCTTTGTGGCCAAGGCCATAGTGGCGCGCGGCATGATCGCTGATGTGGCCCTGCATCGCCCTGGAAGGGAGGGGGACCCCCGAAACTTTCACGCCCATATTCTGGTGACGACGCGGCGTCTGGAGAGGGACGGGTTTGGCAAGAAGGAGCCCGACTGGTGGTCTCCGCAGCTAGTGCGTCAGTGGCGAGAAGCCTGGGCCGAAATCCAGAACGAACATCTTCGTCGCCATCTGGGGCCCGATGCGCCTCGGGTGACCCATCTTAGTCTGGCGGAGCGGGGAATCGATCAGCTGCCGTCGGTGCATCAGGGGCCTGCGGTGACCGCGCTTGAGCGCAAGGGCGTGCGCACGACGCGCGGCGAGCGCAATCGCGATGTCGAGGTGCGCAACATCGAGGCGACAACCCTTCGGCGCGACTTCGCTGATACTGCCGATCGGCTGGCCGCGGCTGCGCCCCTGATCGAGGCGCCGATCAGCGAACTGGTTGTCGAGGCCCGGCGGGTGCGCGATGGCCTCTTGCGGGAGCGCTCCGGATTCCTGACGGCTGAGGAGGCGCTTAAGGGCCCGCGCCCGCCCAGCATCCGCCAGATCGAACGGGAGGTGCTGCAGGACGATCGCAAGGCCCAAAGGCAGGCGCGGTTCAAGCTCGCCAAGGTCCAGGCACGGGTAGACCGGGTGCGACGTTCACGGCATGGGCTCGTGGCCTGGGTGCGCAATCCTACCCGGATGATCTTTGCTAAACATGCCGAGCTCAACGCCATAGACAAAGCCAAGCGGGAGGTTCGGTTTGCAGAGCGCCGGTTTGTCGAGCGCCAGTCCTGGCTGAAGTCATCTCAAGGTCAGGCTATGATCGCAGCGCGCCGCCAGCCCGCTCTGGATCAGCTGACAGAGGCGGCCTCGAAGCGGCGAACTCTGGTTCGTAAGATCAAGCGGATCGACAAGCGCATCGAGGCTGCGACCCGAACCCTGAGCGATTTGATGATTGTCCAGGAGTTGGGAGGGGAAACTTTGCGGGTTCCGGCCCATTCGCCGGATGCAACCCGCTTTTTGCGCGATGTGGGCGGCGGCGCCCGGAAGGTGCTCGCCTGTTTCCCGGCGCCGGCACGCACTGCTGCGATCGCAAGGCTCAACAAGGGGCAGGGGAGGGGGCTTGGTCGAAGCCTCTTTCCGGGGCGCTAGGTGATGAAGGGGGCAAACTCCTCTCGCCGCCTTTTGGTGGCGGCTCTGGCGGCTGTGACTGTCATGCTGAGCCTCTGGGCAGCGACCCAATCACTGGGGTCGAGCTTTCACTATCCGAAGGCCTTCGGGCCTGGCCTGATGGATATGGGAAGCTTGCATCTCTACGCCCCCTGGGAGGCTGTGGGCTGGTTTTGGCGCTATGCGCGCCTCTATCCCGCCCCTTTCGATCGGGCGAGCCTTGTGGGCCTTCTGGCGGCCCTACCACTGCTTGCGCTTGTGCTCCTTTTATCCAGGCCGGGGAGGGCAGAGCCGCCACGGTTTGGTGAGGGAGCCTGGGCGGAGCTCGAGGATGTTAAGCGGGCCCGTTTGATCGACGCCAAGGGAGAGATCCAGGGGCGGGTGCTAGGCAAATTTGGCGGGCGATATCTGACCTATGAAGGCATCGAGCATGCCATCATTGTCGGGGCTTCCAGGAGCGGGAAGGGGGCGGGACATGTGGTGCCAAGCCTGATCGCCTGGCCGCACAGCGCCTTCATCTATGACCGCAAGGGTGAGCTCTGGCACATTACGGCCGATCACCGAAAGGCCTTTAGCCACGTCTTCTATTTTGCCCCGACAGATCCCAATACCGTGCGCTGGAACCCGCTGTTTGAAGTCCGCAAGGGGCCTATGGAGATTGCCGATATCCAGAACGTCGTTGGCATTCTGGTGGATCCTCTGGGGCGTAAGGCCGGCAATCTCGACTTTTGGGATCAGAGCGCCACAGACTTCTTCACAGCCCTCATTCTGCACGTTCTTTATGCTGAACCGGACGACAAGAAGAACCTGGCTCAGGTTCGACGGCTCCTGATCAATATCGAGCCAACCCTTCAGGCCATGATGAAGACCGAGCACCGCCATCAGGTGGATCTTCATGCGCCCGATGGTCTGGCCCGTGACGAGGCTGGGGAACCGATCCCGGAGGTCCATCCTGAAGTCTTGCTGGGCGCAAAGGCTCTATCCAGCATGGAGCCCCGGGTCCGTTCCAACGTGCTGGCGACCTGTCGGGCTTCATTATCGCTCTGGGCAGATCCCCTTGTGGAATACGCCACCAGCTGGTCGGACTTCTCCATAGGAGATCTGGTCTGCTCCGAAGCGCCGGTCAGCTTTTATATGATCACGCCTCAGGCCCATGCAGATCGGCTGGCCTTTCTAGTACGGGTCTTCACCCGCCAGGCCATCAACAGTCTGATGGAGAGCGAGCATCTGGACAGCCGAAAGCGGCCCAAGCGCCACCGGCTTCTCCTCCTGCTGGACGAGTTCCCCAAGCTTGGCAGCCTGCCGTTCCTTGAGAACGCCATGGGGGAAATGGCAAGCTATGGGATCACCGCCCACCTGATCTGCCAGAGCTTCAATGATGTCTTCTCCAAGTATGGGGACAAGACGCCGCTCTTTGACAACATGCACATCACCGCTGCCTTTGCCACGTCCGAGCCCACCAGCATCGAGAAGGTTACGCGGCGGGCCGGCAAGGCCCTTGAGCTTCGGGATAGCTATAGTGATCCCAGGAGTTGGCTGGGCTCCGGACACAGGTCCGTTTCCCGCTCCGAGCAGCAGCGCTACATCCTGTCCGAGGAGGATGTGAGGGGGCTCGACGATGGCAAGCAGTTCCTGTTCGTCAATAACGCCAAGCCGATCCTTGCCGACAAGATCCGCTATTACGAAGACCCGTTCTTCAGCGCCCGGGCTGGCGACTATTATCACGGAGCTGTGGCCAGCCATGTTCAGACGCCCGGCCATGCCGATCTTCCAGGCAAGGCCAGCATCGATTGGCAGGACGTAAGGCCGGTCAAGGCGCCTCCGGTCTATCAGGGTGTCAAAAGCCCGGTGGCAAAGAGCGCCGATGATCCGAAGCGCCATGTGTTCGATCCCACCCTTTACCAAAGCGCCAACCTCGTCGATGGGCCTGAGGGGCTCGACGACGGACTTCTCTAGGAGCCCACCCATGACAACAGCTGCAGATCAAGTCGCTGAACGAAAGCGTGCGGCGCTGCGCCAGGCGCTCGGGCCAGTGATTGCCGGCGCATTGGCGGACAGGTGCGTCGTTGAGGTGATGGTCAATCCTGATGGCAAGATCTGGGTGGATAGGGTCGGGGAGGGGCGATCGTTCACCGGTGAGCGATTGGCTTCCGCCGATGCAGACAGAATTTTGCGGCTTTTGGCGGATCATGCGGGCGAAGTGGTGGGCCGCGACAATCCCCGGGTCAGCGCTACGCTTCCTGGCACCGGAGAGCGGTTCCAGGGCATGACCTTGCCCGTAGTGGCTGGTCCTTGCTTCTCAATCCGAAAACGCCCGGAGGTGATCTTCACTCTGGACGACTATGTGTCGCAAGGCGTGATGACAGCCGTCATGGCTGATGAACTTCGGCGGGCTATACTCGCCAAAGAAAACATTTTGATTGCCGGTGGAACAGGGTCGGGCAAGACAACGCTGGCCAATGCGCTGCTCGCAGAGCCCGCGTTTTCGGCAGATCGCATTGTGCTGATTGAGGATACCGCAGAGCTTCAGTGCTCAGCACCGGACCGGATCGAGATGCTGACCCGACGAACCGAGCCCGTCGTGACTATGGCTGACCTGGTTCGGGATACGCTTAGACTTCGGCCGGACCGGATCATCATCGGCGAGGTGCGCGATGGGTCAGCTCTAGACCTATTGAAGGCTTGGAATACGGGGCACCCAGGAGGGCTAGCAACTATCCATGCAAACAGTGCGAAAGAAGGACTTCAGCGTTTGGAGGAGCTCATCGGAGAAGTGACGGATCGAATTCCCCATCATGCCATAGCTCAGGCGATACAGTTGATTGTTCACATCGAAAGGGCACAAGGTCCTCGTCGTTTGAAAGCCCTCTCGCGAGTCTTGGGGTGGTCGGCCGAGGGGTATTGCCTGAAGTCTATTCCACACTGACATTTGGCAGGCAAACCTGATGGCGGCAATCGATCTAGGCCGCCAGCTCGACCGTCCGATTGAGGGCCTGAATTTCTTTGCTGACAGCTTGCGAAATCTGTTACGACCTCCCGCTTAGCGGCAGCTATAGGCAATATCCCGTTGTTGCGCCCCTAGCGCACACCCAATATTCTATTCAATGCGATTGCTAAAACAGCGGGTGCCAAAGGCGAATGCGTTACGGATGTCGTCACACTGTCGCCAGCTAGGCTATCACCTTGACAGCCGCTCCCAAGCCGAGGGCTGACATAGACATGTGTGCGTGGTCAGCATAATCGAGACATTCGGCCCGTCATTTACCTCTTCGGCTTATAGACCTCACAAAGGGAGTGAAGGATCTGCACCGCATTGGGGTCGTCCAGGCGGTAATAGATGGTCTGGGCGTCGCGGCGGGTTTCCACGATGCGTTCGGCTCGCAGCTTGGCCAGGTGCTGTGACGCCGTGGTCTGGCTCAGGCCCGCGCCCCGGGCCAGTTCGCCCACCGAGCATTCCTTTTCCAACAGCGCGCATAGCAGCACCAGCCGCTGTTCACTGGCCAGCAGCTTCATCAGCCGCGAGGCCTGGATGGCGCTGGCCTGCAGTTCAGCGATCTCGTCGGGCGAGGGAGCGGGTGTGGCGATCAGCGTATCTGTCATCATGCGAATATTCCTGATTTGGACGCTCATGACCAGTCAGACCTTGGCGGCGAACTGATCAAAGGCTTCCAGCGCCTGCGCCGCGTACATGACGCTGGGACCGGCGCCCATATAGATGGCCATTCCCATGGTCTCCATCACCTCATCCCGAGTGGCGCCCTGCTTGACGGCGGCCTGGGCGTGGAAGGCGATGCAGCCGTCGCAGCGGGTGGCCACGGCTATGCCCAGGGCGATCAGCTCCTTGGTCTTGGTGTCCAGGGCCTTGGGCTCCAACGCCGCCTTGGCCAGCCCAGAGAAGGCGGCCATGGTCTCAGGCGCGCCCTGTCTCAAGGGCCGCATGGCGCCGGACAGGGCGGCGGCGACTTCGGGCCAGTCATGGGTGGGGTTAGCCATGGGAGAGCTCCTTTTTAGGGCGTTTTCGGGTCAGTGAGCGTCTGCGGGGCGGCCGTCATCGCGCAGCACCACATAGATGGCCGGAATGACCAGCACGGTGAGCAGGGTCGAAGAGGCGAGGCCGAACAGCAGGGATATGGCCAGCCCCTGGAAGATGGGATCGGTCAGGATCACGCCCGCCCCGATCATGGCCGCCAGAGCCGTGAGCAGGATCGGCTTGAAGCGGATGGACCCCGCCTCCAGCAGCACATCGCGCAGGGCTCGGCCTTCGGTCTGGGAATGGCGGATGAAGTCCACCAGCAGGATGGAGTTGCGCACAATGATCCCGGCCAGAGCGATGAAGCCGATCATGGAGGTGGCGGTGAA
>CAIOJR010000193.1 GCA_903858685.1 uncultured Caulobacterales bacterium
CAGATCGTCGAGCGAGGCGGCCTGAGCGCCCGCGCCCCGGAAGGATGAGGTAAACTCTGCGTTCAGGCCGACCGAACCGACCGTGATCGAGGGCTTGCCGGTCAGTTTCTTGGCCCAGCCCGCGAAATTCATTGGCGAGCCGTCAAATTCCGGCTCCCAGAACCGGCGTTGCGAGCAGTGGAACACGTCCACGCCAGCGTCGGCCAGCGGGTTGAGCCAGGTGGACATTTCGTCTGGCGACAGGGCGAGCTTGGCCTCGTAGTCCTGCTGCTTCCATTGTGACAGACGCAGGATGACGACGAACTCCTCGCCCACGGCGGCGCGAACGGCCTTGACCACCTCGACGGCAAAGCTGGAGCGTTGCGCCAGACTGGTCCCGCCCCAGCGGTCGTCACGGGTGTTGGTCCCGTCCCAGAAGAACTGGTCGATCAGATAGCCATGGGCTCCGTGCAGTTCCAGCGCGTCGAAGCCCAGCGCCTTGGTCTCGGCGGCGGCGCGCGCAAAGGCTGAGATCACGTCGGACACTTCTTCGTCGGTCAGCGGCTCGGTGAAAGCCTTGCCAGGGCGCGACATGCCGGACGGGCTGTCCACCCGGCCCGGCGGAACCCAATCCGGCTGAGGGTTTTTGACTGAACCGACATGCCACAGTTGCGGCGCGATCTTGCCGCCCGCGGCGTGAACAGCGTCGACCACGTGCTTCCATCCGGCCAGAGAGGCGTCGCCGTGAATGCGCGGCACATTGACGTCATTGACCGAGACCGGACGGTCCACGCCCACGCCTTCGGTGACAATCAGTCCGACATCGGCCGCCGCGCGACGGGCGTAGTAGGAGGCGACGTCCGCAGTCGCAACGCCGCCCGGTGACTTGGAGCGGGTCATGGGCGCCATGACGATGCGGTTGGGCAGGGTCAGGGACTTGACGGTGAAGGGGCTGAACAGCTTGGAGAGCGGCATTGTCGGCTTTCGTCTATGTGAACAGTGTTAGACGAAATCTGTCACAGGTTCTGCGACACAGGCCAGCGAGATTTACAGATAGCGGGCGGTTTAGCGTCACTCGACGGCAAATGCGCCTCAGCCACGACCGCGATAGGTCGGCACGCCCTGATCCGGGATCCAGAGGCCTTCGGGCGCGGGACCGGTCTGGTAGAAGACGTCAATGGGAATGCCGCCGCGCGGATACCAGTAGCCGCCGATCCGCAGCCAGCGCGGCTGTGTCAGCTCAGCGATCCTGCGCCCGATCGAAACCGTGCAGTCCTCATGGAAGGAACCGTGATTGCGGAACGAGGCGAGGTAGAGCTTCAGGGATTTGGACTCCACCAGCCAGTCCTGCGGCGCATAGTCGATCACCAGATGGGCGAAGTCCGGCTGTCCGGTCACAGGGCAGAGCGAGGTGAATTCCGGCGCCACGAAGCGGGCCAGATAGAGGGTGTCGGCGTGCGGGTTGGGCACGCGCTCCAGGCTTGCGGTTTCCGGGCTGTCCGGCGCCTCGGTATGGCGACCCAGCTGGGTGAGGGAAGAGGTGTCTGTGCTCATCAGCTTGGCTAACCCCTGCAACGATTTCTTGCAACCGACGTGGATAAGGCCACGGCGGTTATAGCCAATCCGGCTCCTGGGCCGATATGAGTATGCTCACAAGAAACACAATGGGAGACGTGAACATGGCCAAGGGTGATTTTGACGGCATGGTGGTTCTGGTGACCGGCGCCTCGACCGGGCTGGGCCGCGCGATCGCGGTGGGCGCTGCGGAGCGTGGGGCCGAGGCGGTCATCATCAACTACGCTTCCAACTCTGAAGATGCGGAGGTGACGGCCATCGAGGTGCGGGCCAATGGCGCCAAGGCCATCGTGGTTCAGGGCGACGTCGCCAGCGACGCCGACTGTCGCCGGATCGCCGCATCCGCAGAGCCCTTTGGCCGGATCGACGCCCTGTTCAACAATGCCGGAACCACGAAGTTCGCGCCCAATCACGCCGATCTCGACGCCGTGGACGCTGACGATTTCCTGCGACTCTACAGCGTCAATGTGGTCGGCGCGTTTCAGATGATCCGGGCCTGTCGCCCTTTGCTGGAGGCGGGTAAATCTGCGGGCGCGGTGGTCAATACCAGCTCCATCGCCGCGATCACCGGCATTGGCTCTTCCGTGCCCTATGCCGCCTCCAAAGGCGCCATGACGACCATGACCCTGTCTCTGGCGCGGGCCCTTGCGCCGAAGATTCGCGTCAATGCGGTCTGTCCCGGCTTCATCGACACGGTGTGGTTCGACAAGGGCGGGCAGGCGCCCGGCACGCGCGACCGTCTGCGCGCCGGGGTCTGCGCCTCCATGCCCCTACAGGTGGCGTCGACGGCGGAGGATGTGGCCGCCTCGACCCTGTTCCTGGGCTCGCCCCTCTCGCGCCATGTGACGGGCGAGGCGCTGAAGGTCGATGCGGGCATGCATCTGGGACAGGCGCCCGCCGCGCGCCGCAAGGACTGACCGCTGGATGGCGGGGCGGGACAGGCGTAGTCTGCGGCTGAAGAGAGGTCGCCATGGCTGACGCATCGCATGTCTTTGAAGCCCCGCCGCCCGGCGCGGGCGCCGACTGGACCATTGCGCAGGACTGGTCCGGCTACAGCGCTCAGGACCACGCCACCTGGCTTGCTCTCTATGAGCGCCAGATGCGGGTTCTGGAAGGCCGGGCCTGCAACGCCTTTTTTGACGGGCTGAAAGCGCTCGACCTGCATGGCGAGGGCATTCCCGACTTCGAGCGGGTGAACGAGACCCTGCAAAAGCTCACCGGCTGGAGCATTGTGGCGGTCCCGGGACTGGTTCCGGACGAGGTCTTTTTCGACCATCTGGCCAATCGACGCTTCTGCGCGGGGCGGTTCATCCGCAGACCGGATCAGCTGGACTATCTGCAGGAGCCGGACGTCTTCCACGACGTTTTTGGTCATGTGCCGCTGCTGTGCGACCCGGTCTTTGCAGACTACATGGTCGAATATGGCAAGGGCGGACAACGGGCCAAGGGCAGGGGGCAGCTGAAGAACCTTGCGCGGCTCTACTGGTACACGGTGGAGTTTGGCCTGATGCAGACCCGTGATGGCATTCGCATCTATGGCGCCGGGATCGTCTCTTCGGCCACCGAAAGTGTATTCAGTCTGGAAAGCGCATCGCCTAACCGGCTGGGTTTTGATCTGGAGCGGGTCATGCGGACGCTCTACCGGATCGATGATTTTCAGCAGGTCTATTTCGTCATCCCTTCGCTGGACGCCCTGTTGACGGCGACCTTGCAGGATTTCGCACAGATCTATGAGCGGCTGACCCTGGCGTCGGATTTGGCGATCGAGGCCATTGAACCCGGCGATCTGGTGATCAGCCGGGGCGATCAGTCCCATGCCGGGCGTGGCGACGCCGCGCCAGTCAGGCTATAGCCGCGGGCTTGAAGGGGAAACGGCCATGCGGGTAGTGATTGTGGGGCCGGGCGCCATTGGCGTCTGGATGGGGGAACGTCTGGCGGCGGCGGGATGGACCGTGTCGGCGCTGGCGCGAGGCGAAACGCTCAAGGCGCTGCGCACACATGGCTTTCGGGTCATGGACAGGGGCGTTCTGACCAGCGCGCCGGTTCACGCCAGCGACGATCCGGCCGCGCTGGGCGTTCAGGACTATGTGATCATAGCGCTCAAGGCCCAGGCCCTGCCCGGACTGGCGGCGCGGCTCGCCCCCCTGATGGACGCCGACACCGCCGTGGTCAGCGCCATGAACGGCGTGCCCTGGTGGTTCTTTCAGGGGTTGGACGGCCCGATGAAGAATGCGCGGCTGGAGACTGTGGACCCCGGCGGCGTGATCGCCCAGGCTATTTCGCACAACCGCGTGATTGGCTGCGTGCTGCACAATTCCAACTTCACGCCGGAGCCTGGCATGGCGCAGGTGGCGGGTCTGGACAAGCTGATCTTCGGGGGGCCGGACGGCAGCTTGACTCCAAGACTGGAGGCTCTGGCGAAGGCCTATCGCGCGGCAGACGTGAAGGCGGAGACGTCCAGCCATATCCGCACGCCGATCTGGGCGAAGCTCTGGGGCAATATGGCCGCCAATCCGATCTCGGCCCTGACAGGCGCTGGCATGTCGCGCATGTTGAACGATCCCTATATCAATGGCCTGACGATCCTCATGATGCAGGAAATGTCTCAGATCGGCGACTTGCTGGGCTTTTCGCTTGGCCTGACGCCCGAGGCGCGCCTGGATGTCGCCCGCAAGCTCGGCGATTTCCGCACCTCCATGTTGCAGGACATGGACGCCGGACGGCCGCTTGAGCTTGATCCGATCACGGGCGCGGTCGTGGAACTGGGCGAGCGGCTGGGCGTGCCGACGCCTAGCCTTTCGGCGGTCTATGGTCTGGCGCGGCTGGCCGCTCAGACCCGAGGGCTCTACGAGGGCAGGGCCTTGATGTAGCTGACCTCGTCGACCGGCAGGGGCGCGCGGGGGCGCAGGCCGATACCCTTGGCGAAAATCTTCAGGGCCTCCCAGTGGATGCCCGCCACAACCATCAGGGTCATCAGCGGGTGGCTGATCAGGGCGCGCGCCAGATGGGAGTTGGTCAGTTCCTGACGCTGCGCTGCAAACCGGGCGTCCAGCATGGGCTGGCCATCCTGGCTGACCCGAATGTCCAGCACGGTCGCCGCAGCGGGCGGCAGGACGCGGAAATGGTAGTGCAGGTCCATGTCCATGAAGGGCGAGACGAAAAAGCCCTTGTCGCAGTCCTGTTGAACCACGGCGCTGTTGGGAACCGGCGCCGGAATGAGATAGCCGTGCTTCTGGCCAAAGGTGTTGCGCACCTCATAGAGGATGGCCGCCAGGGTCCCGTCCTTGCGCCAGCAGAACCAGATGCTGAGCGGGTTGAAGACAAAGCCCAGCACGCGCGGCATGCATAATAGCTGCACCGGGCCGCCGTCGGGGCTCAGGCCAGCCTTGAGCATGTGGCCCTCGATCCAGTTCCGCAAGCCTGAGCCGCGGTGATGATCCTTGTCGTAGAAGCTCAGCCAGTTCAGCCTGTTATGGGAAAACAGTCGGGATTGGCGGCTGGTGTTTGCCAGTTGATCAATATCTATCAACATCATGAAGATGCGATAGCGCAACCTGTGTCGCTTCGGCCTGTGGCGGACATGGGTGACCACGCCGCTATAGAGACCGGGCGCGGCGGGTTTCATGCCGCGGCTTCGATCACGGGCGGCAGATGGATGCGGCTGCTTTCGCCCTCCACACGCCACGGCCGCCGTTGGGCGCCGGCCATTTCGGCCGCCGCCAGACCCGCCTGAAGCCCGTCCTCATGAAAGCCGGAGCCGAAATGGGCGCCGCAATAGAAGGTGCGGTTTGCACCTTGCAGCTTCCACAACTCCCGCTGCGCCCGCATCGCTGCGGCGTCGAACAGCGGATGCTCATAGACCTCCGTATGGATCACGCTGCCCTGAGCGGGCGGGCTGATCGGGTTCAGGGTCAGGAACAGGGCGCGCTCGCCCGGCAGGGACTGAAGCTGGTTCATCCAGTAGGTGACGCACAGATCGCGGTCAGGTCCGTCTCCCTTCCTGCCCACATAGTTCCAGGCTGACCAGACCGGCTTGCGCCGCGGCATCAGGCTGGCGTCGGAATGCAGCACCGCCAGATTGCGGGTATAGTGAAAGGCGCCCAGGAGGCGCTGTTCTTCGGGCGATGGGTCGGACAGCATCTTCAGCGCCTGATCGCCGTGGCTGGCGATGATGATCTGGTCGTAGCGCAGGGTCTTGCCGGTGGCGTCGGTCACATCCACGCCGTCAGTATGGCGTCGCACATGGGTGACGGCGCAGTTGGTCTTCACCTCGCCGGTGAAGTCAGCCATCAGGGCGTCGACATAGACCCGCGAGCCGCCATCGACCGTGCGCCAGATGGGCCGCCCGGCAAGTTGCAGCAGGCCGTGATTGACGAAGAAGCGGATAAACGCCGCCGCCGGATAGTCGCGTATGGCCGAGCAGGGCGCCGACCAGATCGCGGCGGCCTGCGGCAACAGGTGATCGTCGCAAAAGGCGTCGGAATATCCGTGCTTCTGAAGATATTCGCCCAGGGTGATCAGAGGCTCCTCCGCCGCGCCGACATGGCTGGGCGCGTGCTTGTAGAAACGGGTCAGGTCGCGCAGCATCTTCCAGAAGCGGGGGCGGAGCAGGTTGCTCGGACGGCCGAACAGCGGCGCAAGGCCCACCCCGCCATATTCAACCCGACCCGCATCCAGCGATACGGCGAAGGACATGTCCGCCGCCTTGGTCTTGACGCCCAACCGGTCAAACAGGGCCACCAGATTGGGATAGTTCACTTCATTATAAACGATAAAGCCGGTGTCCACGGCGGGCAGGCCCTTGGCCCTGAAGGTGTTGGCGTGACCGCCGATCCGGCTGTCCTTCTCATAGATGGTCACCTGATGGGTCTTCGACATGAGCCAGGCCGCCGACAGGCCGGAGACGCCGGAACCGATCACCGCGACGCGCGAGCGGGAAGAACTTTGGTGGTGCATGTGTCGTCCTGAACGGCGGCTGCGCCGGTTGGTCAATGGGAAGCCTCGCAAGTGATACGGCAAGACGACGAGATTGGATGCAGCAGAACATACATGGCCAGGACATAAATGAATGGAATGACTGCATCCGATTTCGGACGCGCTGCGTAGCTCCGCCAACGCCAACACCGGTCATGCAAAATGCACATATTCGTCTTAGCTCTGGGAGTGGTTCTGGCCATGTCCGTCATGATGGCGGCGGGTTGGGCGTTCCAGCGGGCCAGGGGCAATGGCGGCTGGACCGATGTGTTCTGGAGCTATTCCGTCGGGCTGGTCGGCGTGGCGGCGTCGCTGGCTCCGCTTGGATCTGTCCTGACGCCATCCGTGCGCCAGATGGCGGTGGCCGGCATGATCGCGCTCTGGTCGCTCAGGCTTGGCGGTCACATCGCCCATCGGGCCGCAGAAGGACCGGAGGACGCCCGCTACGCCGAGCTTCGCAAGGCTTGGGGTTCAGGCTTTGACGGGCGCATGTTCGCCTTTCTCCAGCTTCAGGCCCTGTCCGGCGCGCTTCTCATCGCCACCATGGCGCTGGCTGCTCACTACCCCGCCGCCGGGCTGCGCCTCGCGGACCTGCTGGCCCTGGGGCTTTTGGGCCTGTCCATTCTGGGCGAGGGGGCGGCGGATCGCCAGCTAAGGCTGTTTCGCGCCTATCCGGCCAATCGGGGGCGGGTATGCGAGGTCGGACTGTGGAGCTGGTCGCGCCATCCAAACTACTTTTTCGAGTGGCTCGGCTGGGTGGCCTATGCGCTCATGGCGATCGATCTGACCGGGGCCTATCCGCTGGGCTGGCTGGCGCTGAGCGGTCCCGCCTTCATCTACTACCTGCTGCGTCATGTCAGCGGCGTGCCCTTGCTGGAAGTCAGCATGGTCGCCTCTCGCGGCGACGCCTATCGCGCCTATCAGGCGCGGGTCAGTCCATTTTTCCCGAGCCCGCCGAACACTGTTTCCAACGGAAAGGACGCGACTCCATGAGGTGCCTGATCGCCGCCGCCCTGCGGGCCAGGCCTGATTCCAACGCCCGGCGCCCCTGCAGGCTGTTTCGCCTCGCCGCCAAGGGTGCGATCCGTCATGCAGACGGGGCGGTGCGGGGCTTTCGCCACGATCGATGGAGAGCTGTCTGATGGACCAAGATGAAAAAGCCTGGCGAGGCTACCTGATCGGCTTTCCGATCGCTTTGGTGGTCTTCGCCGCCATGGATTCGGTGTGGCTGACCCTATCCTATGACCGTCTGTATCGACCAGAGCTTGGCTCGATCATGTCGGGGCGCGCGGATCTGACGGCGGGGATCGCCTTCTATCTGATCTATCTGGCTGGAATGACGCACTTTGTCATAGCGCCCAACATAAAACAGGGCGGAGTGGCGCGGTCATTGATCAACGGCGCCTTGCTGGGCGCCATGTGCTACGCCACCTATGACCTGACGAACCTGGCGACGCTGAAGGTCTGGTCCGTCAAGGTGACCCTATTTGATCTGGCCTGGGGTGTTGTGGCGACCGGCGTCGCCTGCGCCGTCTCGACGGGTCTGACACGTAAATGGCTGAAGCCTAGAGGTTTTTGATGACGGACGCCGTGACCATCGCACAGGGCGGGCGGCTCGCTCCCATCTGGGGGTTGCCGGAGGTCCGCCGTGCGCCTGCCGCCTTCCGGAAGGCCTTGAAGATCGCCGTCGAAAACTGGCTTGAGGGCAGCCTCACGCTCGTGCTTCCCTCCGGCCAGGAGCTCTGCATTGTCGGGCGGTCCGAAGGGGCCCATGCGCGTTTGCTGGTGCATGATTTTCGTTTCATCGGCCGGGTGCTGGCCGCCGCCGATATCGGTTTTGCCGAGGGCTTCATTGCGGGCGAGTGGGACACGCCGGACCTGTCGGCCCTGTTGGAAGCCTTTTCGATGAATTTCGACCGTTTGGCGCGCCTGGTGGTCGGCAATCCGGTGGTGCGGGCGCTGAACCTGATTTCCCACCGGTTCAACCACAACAGCCGCATGGGCTCTAAGCGTAACATCCACGCCCATTACGACCTGGGCAACGCCTTCTATTCCCAGTGGCTGGATCCGAGCATGACCTATTCTTCGGCCCTGTTCACGTCGCCGGACCAGAGCTTGCAGGCGGCCCAGACCCATAAATACGCCGAACTTGCGCGCTCCATGGACCTGCAGTCCGGCCACAGCGTGCTGGAGATCGGCTGCGGCTGGGGCGGTTTCGCCGAGTTCGCCGCCAAGGAGGTGGGCGCGCAGGTCACCGCCATCACCATCTCCCGCGCCCAGGCCGAGTTCGCCCGGCGTCGCCTGCATGAGCAGGGTCTGAGCGAGCGCGCCAAGATCGAACTGGTTGATTATCGCGACGTTCCGGGGACCTTTGACCGCGTCGCCTCGATCGAGATGTTCGAGGCGGTCGGCGAGGAATACTGGGGGGTCTATTTTGACCGCATCCGGCAAGTGCTGAAGCCGGGCGGACGGGCGGGCCTTCAGATCATCACCATTCGCGACGATCTGTTCGAGGACTACCGAAAGAGCTCCGACTTCATCAAAAAATATGTCTTTCCGGGCGGGATGCTCCCGTCAGAGCAGCGGTTGCGGCGCGAAGTCGCGAGCGCGGGGTTGATCTATGGCGACGTCCTGCGGTTTGGCCCCCATTACGCCGATACGCTGCGCCAGTGGTGCGACCGGTTCGAAGCGAAATGGGATGAAATCGCGCCGCTTGGCTTTGACGAGCGCTTCCACAGGCTGTGGCGCTTCTATCTCAGCTATTGCGAGGCGGGATTCCGCACCGCGCGCACTGACGTGATCCAGTTGCAGCTTCGCCCATCCTGAGGCGCGTCGTAAAATCGTCGGCGCGCTGGTGCGTTGGCGACACCCTTGGCGTAAATCGTCGCGCGCACCTGACTTCCGCGTGAGAAAAGAGACAGAACAAG
>CAIOJR010000194.1 GCA_903858685.1 uncultured Caulobacterales bacterium
ACTGCTCACCAGCAGCATCACCAATATGGCGGGGATGCCCATCAAGGTGCCGATCCACAGCAGTCGCGACAGACGCACGATCTGGCACAGGCGACCATAGGCCAGAACCGCAAACATCTGCGCCACCCAGAACAGGGCGAAGAACGCCCCCACCTGCCCGTCCGAGGCATGAAGGTGATTGGACAGGAAATAGATGATCGCCGTGCCAAAGGCGGGCTGAAAGTTCCAGACCAGCAGGATCGCCGTCACCGGATAGACCGGCCAGTGCTTCAAAAACCGGACGAGATCGTGTCTGAGGCTGTCGGCGTGGGACGGCGCATGCGGCGGAAAGAGGGTTCTGGGACCATAGGCGCCCAGAAGGGCGGCGGCGACGAGCAGGCCTATGCCGACAAGAAACAACACCTGTGCGGCATGGGCGCCGTTCAGCGCCGACAGGCTTTCGCTGAGCACCCCGCCCAGCAGACTGCCCAGCGCCACGGGGATCCAGGTCGCGATCAGCATGACGGCGCTCGCCTGCCCCGCCATCAGATGCTCGCGACCCATGGCTGAGAAGATCGCCGTCGCCGCACTCGTCGCGACCAGGGCTGTCGAACTCGCCACCAGCAGTCCCCCCATGAGCACGGCGTAGGTTGGCGCCAGCCACGCAATCGCGGCGAACGCCGTCGCAGTGGCCAGCCCGAACACGACCAGATGACCCCGGTCGCCGGCGCCAAACGGATTCCACCGATCGCGCACCAGTCCAAAACCAAAGGACAGATAGAGCGGCGCGCTGACCCACAGATTGAACTCTGCGGTCTGGTTGGCCGTCAGATGCAGCCGGTTTTTCAGAAAAAAGGCCACCGGAATATTGATCAGCCCCGCCCATGGCGCCGCCAGACTGAGAAGCAGAAGCAGGAGCCCGGCATGAAGCAACAGGCTGAGCCTGCGCGTAGCCGGAAGCGGTGTAGCGGCGATGGTCATCACCCCGCGTTCGCATCATCTGGCCATTTTGTCGAGGCCGGAACGCTTTATCTGCGCACAGGCGCCAGATCAGTTGATCTGCCCAAGGGTCAGGGTGATAAGCGATCACATAGGGCGACAGCGTCGGCGGCGGCGGCGTCGTCAATGTCACGACCAAAAAACACAGGGAAACGCGACCATGGCCGACGGCGGCGCCAAGACCACTCACACCTCCTTCGGTTTCAATCCGACGGACGACCTCAACGACCTTCGCATGAGCGACAAGGCGCGCCCCCTCTATGAGCACGTCAAACGCTTCATCACAGAGACCGTGGTCCCGATGAGCGCCGAATATGACCGCCTGGGCGAAGGCAATCCCAATCCATGGAGCTTCGCACCCGGTCAACTGGAGGTGCTGGAGGTCGCCAAGAACAAGGCCAAGGCCGAAGGCCTGTGGAACTTCTTCCTGCCAGACGCTGAAACCGGCGAGGGGCTGAGCAATCTCGACTACGCCTATATTGCTGTGGAACTGGGCAAGAACCATCTAGCGTCGGAGACCATGAACTGCTCCGCCCCGGACACCGGCAATATGGAAGTGCTGGAACGGGTCGGCACCGCCGCCCAGAAGGAACGGTGGCTTAAGCCGCTTCTGAATGGTGAAATCCGCTCCGCCTACGCCATGACGGAGCCGTCCGTCGCCTCGTCCGACGCCAAGAACATCTCCACGACCGCGGTGCTTGAGGGCGACGAATGGGTGATCAACGGCGAGAAGTACTATATTTCCGGCGCAGGCGATCCACGTTGCAAGATCATGATCACCATGGTCATGACCAGCCCCGACGCGCCGGCCAGCAAGCGGCACTCACAGATCCTGATCCCGACCGACGCCCCCGGTGTAAAGATCCTCGGCCCCATGCATGTGTTCGGCCATGACCACGCGCCGCGCGGCCACATGCATATACGGTTCGAGAATGTCCGCGTGCCCAAGGACAGCATTCTGCTGGGCGAGGGGCGCGGCTTCGAGATTTCTCAAGTCCGCCTTGGCCCCGGCCGTATCCATCACTGCATGCGCACGATCGGCAAGGCCGAACAGGCGCTGGAACTGATGGTCACGCGCGGCCTCTCGCGGTCCGCGTTCGGCCAGCCCCTGGTCAAGCTCGGCAAGAATATGGAAACCGTCTCCCGCGCCCGGATCGAGATCGAGGCCATGCGTCTCATGGTGCTGAAGGCCGCCAAGGCGATGGATGTGCTGGGCAACAAGGAGGCCCGCATCTGGGTCAGCATGGTCAAGGCCATGGTGCCGGAAAAGGCCTGTCAGATCATCGATCAGGCGATCCAGATCCACGGCGCCACCGGCATCTCGCAATGGACCCCGCTGGCCGACCTCTATACCGATGTGCGGCACCTGCGCTTCGCTGACGGCCCCGACGAGGTGCACCATATGGTGGTGGGCCGCAACGAGATCCGCTCCTACGAAGGCTGACCGGATACAGCCCGCCCCCCGCGCCTCAGGCCGGGGGGCGAACGGCGGATAGAGAGCGGCGGGCGCAGATCATCCGCCCCAGATCGTCTGGGCGTAGCTGACGAAGTTCTGCCCCATGATCTTTTCGATCCGGCGGGAGGAATAGCCGCGGGCCTTGAGAAGTTGCGCCAGCTTTCGGAACTGTTCGGGCCCACGAAGATCGACGACAAAGGGGTATGTGTCGGCCCGCTCCCCCTTGGCCGCAATGCCCTTGGCGACGCGGTCGGCATGTTCCGCGGCCAGAGCAGCCTGATAGAGGCCCAGATCATCAATCTGGGTGACGGATCCGTCTGTGCCGATCCCCACATGATCCTCGCCACAGACATTCACCGCATGGTCAAGGTGGGCGACCACGTCTTCGGCCATGGCGTGGCCTGACAGGTTGAGGAATGGCATGAAATAGACGCCGACAAAGCCGCCGCGCTCCGCCACCAGGCGCAGTTCCTCATCCGTCTTGTTTCGCGGCAGATCGGTCAGGGCGCGGCACCCGGTATGGTTGATCGAGATCGGCTGAGCGGAGGCGCGCGCCGCCTCCAGACAGGTCTGCTCACCGCTGTGCGACAGATCCACCATGACGCGGCGCGCGTTCAGCCGCCCTATGACCTCATGCCCGAATGGCGTCAGACCGCGATTGAGCGGCGCCATGGAGCCGTCGCCGATCTGATTGGCCGGATTGTAGGTCAGCTGGAAAATGCGCACGCCCATGTCGGCGAAGACGTCCACGCGGCTGGCGTCCTGGCCCATCATGGCGCCGTTCTGAAAGCCGTAGACCAGACCGACCTTGCCCGCCTTTTTTGCACGCCCGATATCGGCGGCGGTCAGGATCTTGGTCAGGTCCGCCGCGTGCTCCCGGATCAGGCGATCCGTCGCCACAATATCGCGCACTGTCTTCTCAAACGGATCACCCGGCCCGGCGACATAGCCCAGCGTGACATTGACCATGGTGAGGCCGGAGGCGTGGGCCTCCGCCACCACGCGGGGACTGAGGTCTGGCACGAGGCTGTCCGAGGGGTGGTTGGGGTCGCCCAGTCCCCCCAAAGCGTTGACGATGATCCAGTCGTTGTCAGGCTCGGCCTGTCCAGATCCGGCCATGGACGCCCCCGCTGCCGCCGTCATAGCGGCCAATCCCACAAATCCACGCCGATCAATGTCCATCCGCAAGCGTCCTGTCACTTGATTTTGCCAGGCTGTACTGGCTGCGTTGATAGGTGCGGCCGCGCTTGACGACAAAGTCAATCGTCTGCAGCGCGCCAATATCGGCCAGTGGGTCGGATCTCAAAACCACAAGATTGGCGATCTTGCCCACCTCGACCGTGCCCATATTCTGCGCCTGCCCGGCAGCCTGGGCGCCGACCAGCGTCGCGGAACGGATCGCCTCCAGCGGCGTCATGCCGACCTGCCGGACGAGGAAAAACACCTCTTCAAACACTTCCGGCCAGAGCTGATCGGGCGGGTTGGTGAAGTCTGTGCCCGTGGAAATGGCCACGCCTGCGCGCCACGCCTGACGGGTCAGTCGCACTACCGCCTGCCCCGTGCATCGCAAGGGATGGCCGGATGCCCTGGTCGTGGCCTCTTCCTTCACGAACAGACTGCCCGTCGCATCCAGCACCTCGCCCCGACGCGCCATGTCCTGAAATAGCCCGGCCATGACGGGGTCATGATCTGTGGGGATCAGGGCCTCATGCACCGGAGTGTGGTCCTCATAGGCGGCCAGCATGACCGGCTCGGCCTGATAGGCCAGATAGCAGACATGGCTGATCGTATCCGGCCCCGCCGCAATAACCTCGGCAGGCCGCGTCGGGAAAATCGCGCTGTGGGTCCAGACGAGCATGTGCTGGCGATGGGCTTCTGCGGTGATGGCTCTGACCAGGCCTGGCGGCAGGTCGGCATAGATCTTGATCGCCGTCGCCGCCGTTCCGCGCGCCAGGGTGACTGCGGTGGGAAGGTCGGTTTCGTCGTCAATCGCCTGCATCCAGGGCGCTGTGCCCGGCGCAAAACCCTCGCTGGCGGCGCCGACCCTCGGATCGCCAAAAAAGGGCCGCCCCGCCATCAGGGCGGCGTAATAGATGTCGGGCGAAGGCGTCTCCCCCGCCCGGGCCTGGCGAGCGAGTTCGGCGACGGCGCGCAGATCGTCGGCCATGTCGCGCACTGCCGTCACCCCGCCATAGAGGTCGCGTTTCAGCCTGGCCTCGGCTTGCGCCCGATTGGGCGGGGTCGCCAGATGCACATGGCTGTCGATCAGGCCCGGCAACACATAGCGCCCCGTCAGGTCGACCTTGCGGGCCTCTGCGACATCGGCAGCGGCGAGAGCGCCATGCGAAGCAATGGCGACGATGCGGTCGCCCTGCACCAGAATGTCCTGCCCGGGCTTCGCCTTGGCGCCGGTCCCGTCAATCAGGACCGCGTTCTGATAGAGGACGGCGTCGGGCGCCATGGCGGCGTACAATGCGCCTACAGGGGCCAGCTGAAGAACCGCCGCCGCAAGCGCCGCCCAAAGCCCCGTCGGCTTCATCATTCAGGCTCTCCCCTATGGGTCACGCAAGTCGGGCGTGGGCGTCAGCCTGAACGGCTTGCGCGCGCCTGTCGAGCACCGCCATTGAAAAGAACGCTGGATCATGGCCAAGGCCATCAGCGCCTGCCGCCCGGGATCAAGCACGACCACGCCGTTCCTGCTTGCGCCGTCCTAACCGCCCGTCGACGCCTCCGACAGGGCTGCGGCCTCGACGTCGCCGCGACCTTCCCCGCGCAAGCGGTCCAGATAGATGTAGATCACCGGCGTGGAGAAGAGGGTCAGAACCTGACTCACCGTCAACCCGCCGACGATGGCCCAGCCCAGAGGCTGACGGAATTCCGATCCCGTGCCATGCCCAAGGATCATGGGCACACCGCCCAGAAGGGCGCAGGCGGTGGTCATCAGGATGGGGCGCAGTCGCTGATGGGAAGCCTCGCGAACGGCGTCCTCGGCGCTCATGCCCTTTTCCCGCTCCAGCCGCAGCGCGACATCGACAATCATGATGCCGTTCTTCTTCACAATGCCGATCAGCAGGATGATGGCGATGATGCCAATCACATTCAGGTCCTGCCCTGCGGCCAACAGGGCCAGAAGCGCGCCAACGCCGGCCGACGGCAGGGTGGAGAGGATCGTCAGGGGGTGGATGTAGCTCTCATAAAGTACCCCCAGAATGATATAGACCGCCAGAAGCGCGGCGGCGATCAGCACCGGCTCGCTGGACAGGGACTGCTGGAATGCCTGGGCCGTGCCCTGGAAGGAGGCCGTCAAGGTCGCAGGCGCGCCGATCTGCTGACGCACCGCCTCAACCGCTGTGGTCGCCTGGCCCAGGGCCACGCCCGGCGCCAGATTGAATGACAGGGTGGCCGCTGGGAACTGGCCCTGATGGTTCACGGTCAGACTGGCCCGCGCGCTGGGGTCGATCTTGACGAACTCTGACAAGGGCACAGGCTTGCCCGTCAGGGGGGATTGCAAATAGACCGAGCTGAACAGCGCCGGATCGCCCTGAGCGCCGGGCGGCGCCTCGATCACCACGCGGTAAGAGTTGAGTTGTGTGAAGTACTGCGTCACCTGCCGCTGGCCGATCAGATTATAGATCGCTGTATCAATATCCGACGGCGCGACGCCGAACCGGGCCGCCGCATCGCGGTTGATGGTGAGCATGACGGCAGAGGCCTCAGTCTGCTGGTCAGAGCTGACGTCCTTCAATTCCTTGAGCCCCTGCATGGCGGCGACCAGACGCGGGGCCCACAGGTTCAACTCGGCCGGATCAGAGTCAGACAGGGTGTATTGATACTGGGCGCGGCCCGCACGACCGCCCACATTGATATCCTGCGAGGCCTGCAGAAAGGCCTGCACGCCGACCAGCTTCGACAGCTTCGGACGGAGCCGGGCGATGATCTGATCAGCGGAAGCCGTTCTCTGCTCCCGGGGGGCAAGACTGATGCTGAAATTCGCCTGATTGACGCCGCCGCCTCCGGCAAAGAAGGTCACGGCGGTGATATCGGGGTCAGTCTTGAGCACCTGAGCCACCGATTCGATCTTGCGACCCGTCTTGCTGAACGAAGCGTCCTGGGATGTCAGGACCACGCCAGAGAGAAAGCCGGTATCCTGCTGTGGAAAGAAGCCCGTCGGCACAGTGACATACAGGACCACCGCCAACGCCGCTGTGCCGGCAAAGACAATCAGCGTGACGATCTTGTGCCGCAGAACCACATCAAGCGCGCGGGCATATCCCCGCTCGAGCGCAGCAAACCCGTCCTCCAGCATCTTCAGCGGCCCGCTCTTGGCATGCACCGGATTGCGCAAGAAGCGCGAACACAGCATGGGCGTCAGGCTGAGCGCCAGAAGCACCGAGATCACCACAGCCGCTGAAAGGGTGATGGCGAATTCGCGCATCAACCGCCCAATCACTCCGCCCATGAACATCAAGGGCGTAAAGACCGCGATCAGCGAGACGGAGATCGACAGAACCGTAAAGCTGATCTCGCTGGCGCCCAGCATCGCCGCCTCCATCGGCGGCACGCCCTCCTCGATATGACGCCAGATCGCCTCCACCATGACGATGGCGTCGTCGACGACAAAGCCAACCGCAATGGTCGCCGCCATCAGGGACAGATTGTCGAGCGTGAAATGCAACGCCAGCATCACGCCAGACGTCGCCAACAAGGACAAAGGAATGATCAGGAACGGGATAAATGTCGCACGCAGATCGCGCAGGAACAGAAAGATCACCGTCACGACCAGGGCGATGGTGATCAGCAGGGTAATCTCGACATCCTGGACAGACGCGCGGATCGTCTGGGTCCGGTCTCCAGTGACATGAACCCGGATCGCCGGCGGAATGTTGGACTGCAAGGCCGGCAGCGCCTTCTGAATCCGGTCAACCGTCTGGATCACGTTGGCGCCGGGCTCTTTGAAGACGATCAACAGGATCGCCTGCCCGTCCTGAAGCGACTTGTCGGGCGCCGCGCTTCCACCATAGGCCCAGGCGCCGATCTGGTTGTTTTCGACATCAGCCACCGCGCCACCCAGGTCCCTGACACGGATGGCTGCGCCATTGTGGTAGCCCACCACCATCCTGTTCCAGATTGCCACATCCATGATCTGATCATTGGCGTAGACTGTCTGGGTCCGGGCGCCGCCGGTCAATGCGCCCTTGGGGGCGTTGACCGTCTGGCTGGCTATGGCGGTGCGAACGGCGTCGATCTGAAGACCGAGGCTGGCCGCCCGCCTCGGATCAATGCGGATGCGCATGGCGGGCTTTTGCTGGCCGCCGATCGAGACCAGCCCCACGCCGCTGATGCGGGAAATCTGCTGGCTCAGAATATTGTCGGCATAGTCGCTGACCGTGGACAGGGGCAAGGCGTCCGAGGTCAGGGCGATGATCATGATCGGGCTGTCGGCCGGATTCACCTTCCGGAAATTGGGGGCGGCAGGCAGGTTGGCGGGGAGCTGGCCGCTGGCGGCGTTGATCGCCGCTTGCACATCCTGCGCGGCGGAATTGATGTCCCGGCTGAGATCAAACTGCAAATTGATGGTGGTTGAGCCATTGGCGCTGACCGAGGTCATCTGGGTCACGCCCGAAATCAGCGAGAACTGACGCTCCAGGGGCGTAGCGACGTTGGAGGCCATGGTCTCCGGACTGGCGCCTGGAAGGGCTGCCGTCACCTGCAGGGTCGGAAAATCCACCTGAGGCAGGGCCGCGACCGGCAAGTTCAGAAAGGCGACGATTCCAAAAACAAAAAACGCCGCCGCCATCAGCGATGTCGCGACCGGGCGACGAATAAAGGGACTGGAAAGGCTCAATGGGCGGCCTTTCCGTCAACAGGCGTCCTGGGTTTTGCGATAAACACCTTGGCGCCGGGCCGAAGCGTCATTTGTCCGTCCAGAACGACAGCTTCCCCTTCATTCACACCTTTGGCGACGACGGCGATCCCGTCCTCCACGCCGCTCGTCACAATGGGGCGGATCTGCGCCTTGCCTGCGGCGTCAATCACATAGGCGTAGGCGCCCTTCGGCCCCTGATTAACGGCGTTGACCGGCATGGTCAGAACACCTTTCAGCGAAGACTGGGCCAGCTTCACATTGACAAACTGACCCGGCAAAAGTCTCCGGTCGTCGTTGGCGAAGACGGCCTTCAGCGCCACCGTGCCGGTCGCCGGATCCACGTGATTGTCGACAAAGGCCACCTTCCCCCTGGCCAGAGGCTCGCCGGTCTCCTGGGACAGGGCGGTCGCCGGCAGGTCGCGGCGGAAACCGTCGGAGGCCGTCGCCAGTCTGGCGTAATCGCCCTGGGGCACAGTGAAGGTCACCGCGATGGGCGCGACCTTGTTGACGGTGAACAGTCCGCCAGGCGTCGAGGTCGGTGAAACGACATTGCCCGGGTCGACCAGCCTGAGGCTAACCCGCCCATCAACGGGCGAGCGGATCTGACAATACCCCACATTGATTCTGGCGGCGTCGGCTGCGCCCTCGTCAATCTTGACCGTCCCCTCCTCCTGCTTGACCAGAGCCGTCTGGGTGTCGACCTGCTGCCGGGAGATGGAGTCCTGAGCAGAAAGGGTCTCAAATCGCTTGAGGTCGAGGCGGGCCGCAGCCAGTAAGGCCTGATCGCGTTGCAGCGCGCCCTGGGTCTGCTTCAAGACCGCCAGATAGGGATCGCAGACAATCTGGGCGAGCACCTCGCCCTTGTGAACGCTGGCGCCTTCCTTGACTGGCGCAAAGGCGAGCACGCCGCTGATCTGCGGCGCCACGACCACGCCCTGCATCGACACGACCTGGCCAAGCGCTGACACAGACTGGACTATGTCGGCGCGTTTGACGTCAGCGGTCGTCACAGGTGTGACAGGCGTCTTGGGCGCCACCGGCTTGGCCTGGCCAAAGAATACAATGTAGCCCGCCAATGCGACAAGCGCTGCGCCCAGCACAAGAAATCCCGGCTTCAAGCGACGAACGGGACGAACTGACGGCATTGACCGGACCTTTGTTAGGCATGGCGGAAGCGTGTCACAGCCTGACGAACCGCATCCACCGCTGGCGCCTGTAAAATAGGATCAACCGGTCTGTGGCAAGCGGTTTCCCACCGTTGGCGCATACCTTGAACGCCCTATTCCTCAGTCAGGCTCAAGGTGGCCTGCACCGCCTTGCGCCAGCGCTTCAGACGCCCTTCGCGCTCGCCGTCCGGCAAGGTCGGCGTGAAGCGGCGATCCAGCCGCCAGCGATCCGCAAATTGCGCAGGTTCAGGGTAGAGCCCCACAGCAAGGCCCGCCAGATAGGCCGCGCCAAGGGCTGTGGTCTCGGTCACCTCTGGCCGATCCACAGGCGCGCTGACCAGATCCGACAGCCTCTGAAGGGTCCAGTCGGACGCAGCCATGCCGCCGTCCACACGCAACACCGTCTCCGTCCCGGCTTCTCCCGCCTGTCCGGTCCAGTCGGCCCGCATGGCGTCGAGCAGGTCTGCGGTCTGGAAACACACGCTTTCCAAAGCCGCGCGCGCCAGTTCATTGGGGCCGGTCGCTCGGGTCAGGCCAAACAGGGCGCCGCGCGCATCAGGGTTCCAGTGGGGCGCGCCAAGGCCGACAAAGGCGGGCACCAGAATGACCTCCTGCCCCGGATCCGCCGCCGCCGCCATGGCGCCGGACTGGTCGGCGGCCGGCAGGGTCTTCAGCCCATCCCTCAACCATTGCACCGCCGCGCCGGCGACGAAGATGGAGCCTTCCAGCGCGTAGGCGCGCTTTCCGTCGATCTGGTAGGCGACCGTGGTCAGGAGTCGGTTCTTCGAGGCCACGGGCTTGTCGCCCGTATTGAGCAGCGCAAAACATCCCGTTCCATAGGTGGCCTTCATCGTGCCCGGCTGGAAGCAGGCCTGGCCGATCATGGCGGCCTGCTGATCGCCGGCAACGCCGCGAATGGGAATGGGTCCGGTAAACAGACCCCCCAGACTTTGGCCGAAGTCGCCCGAGGAATCCCGCACCTGCGGCAACAGGCTGGCCGGGACGCGGAACAGCTCCAGTAGCGTCTCGTCCCACCGGCCTTCAACAATATTGTAAAGCTGAGTGCGGGAGGCGTTGGTCGCGTCCGTCGCGTGAACCGCGCCGCCGGTCAGCTTCCACAAAAGCCAGCTGTCCACCGTCCCAAAGGCCAGTTCCCCCCGCTCCGCCCGCGCCCGTGCGCCCGGAACGTGGTCCAGTATCCAGGCGATCTTGGCCGCAGAGAAATAGGGGTCGAGCAAAAGACCGGTCCGCGCCGCCACATCGGCCTCTCGGCCTGCCTCTCTGAGCGCCTGACACACATCGGCGGTGCGCCGGTCCTGCCAGACAATCGCCCGGTGGATCGCCTCGCCGGTCGCACGGTCCCAGACCACAACGGTCTCGCGCTGGTTGGTGATGCCGATGGCGGCGATGTCGCGGCTGGCGACGCCCGCTCTGGCGATGGCGTCGCGGGCGGCGCGGATCGTCGTGGTCCACAGATCCTCCGCCTCATGCTCCACCCAGCCCGACGCCGGAAAGTGCTGCGGAAACTCATACTGGCCCACGCCGCGAATGCCGGTGTGCTCGTCAAACACCAGGGCGCGGGACGATGTGGTGCCCTGATCGAGGGCCAGGATGAAGCGGCTCATGCGGACGTTTCCAGATAGGCGGCCAGTTCGGCCTTTTCTTGCGCCGAAAATCTAAGGCCGAGTTTGGAGCGACGCCACAATATATCGTCCGCCGCGACCGCCCATTCTTCCCGGCGCAGATAATCGACCTCTCGCGCCGTCAGGTCGGCGCCGAACACCTTGCCCAGATCGGCCATGCAGGCCGCGTCACCCAGAAGCGCCGTCGCCTTCGCGCCGTAGGCCCGGCACAGGCGCCGGATCAGCTTTTCATCGGCCCAGGGATAGGCGCGGCAGGTGGCGGCCACCAGAGCGTCGAAGCCGTCCATCGCAAAGTCGCCGCCCGGCAGCGGTGCGCCGCCGCTCCAGCCCGGCTTGTCGGCCATGGGGTGCAGGCCTTTGAGTTTTTCCATCACCGATTCCGCCAGGCGGCGATAGGTGGTGATCTTGCCGCCAAACACCGACACCACGGGCGCGGCGTTCGTATCCAGTTCCAGCACATAGTCGCGCGTCGCTTCTTCCGGCTTGCCCGAGCCGTCATCCAGCAGGGGACGCACGCCGGCATAGGTCCAGACCACCTGATCAGGCCTGACCGGCGTCGCCAGATATTCGCTGACCGCCGCGCACAGATAGCTGATCTCTTCCTCGGATGCGGCCACTTTGGACGGATCGCCCTGATAGTCCCCGTCCGTGGTGCCGATGAGGGTAAAGTCCCGCTCATAAGGAATGGCGAAGACGATCCGGTTGTCGGCGTTCTGAAAGATGTAGGCGCGCTCATGCGCGAACAGGCGCGGAACGACAATGTGGCTGCCCTTGACCAGCCGCACCCTGGATGGACTGTTGGAGCCCGTCAGGGCCAGCACCTCACCCACCCACGGCCCCGCTGTATTGATGAGAATGCGCGCCTCGACGATCTGTGGCTGGCCATCGGCCCCAATGGCGGTGACGCGCCAGCGGTCGGCCAAACGCTCCAGCTCGGTCACCCGCGTTCTGGGACGAATGGAGGCGCCTCGATCCGCCGCATCGCGTGCATTCAGCACCACCAGTCGGCTGTCCTCGACCCAGGCGTCGGAATACTCAAAACCTTTGGTGAAGCCGCCCGCCAGACTACGCCCGGCCAGATCGCGGCGCAGATCAATCGTGCGCGTCGCCTTCAGCTTCTTTCGTCCGCCCAGATGGTCATAGAGGAACAGGCCCAGCCGTAGCAGCCAGGCGGGTCTCAGCCCGCGATGATGCGGCAGGACAAATCGCAGCGGCCAGATGATGTGCGGCGCCATGGCCCACAGCACTTCGCGCTCCATCAGGGCCTCGCGAACCAGCCGAAACTCGTAATGTTCCAGATAGCGCAAGCCGCCGTGGATCAGCTTGGTCGAGGCAGACGAGGTCGCGCCCGCCAGATCGCCCTGCTCGAACAGGACAACCGACGCGCCCCGCCCCTGAGCTTCACGCGCGACGCCGCACCCGTTGACTCCGCCGCCGATCACGGCCAGGTCGTAAAGCTTCGCTGACGTCACTTTTGAGGTCTCCACAGGACTGACATCCAAAGGGCAGGCGATGGACCAGGCTCATCTGAACGTGATTCATCTGATGGGCAAAAGTCGCTGCAGAGTCGACCCCCGGGCGGGCGATAAGGCCATCGCAACAGGTCCGCAGACACCTTGCACACTCGCGAATGGCCGCCGCGCGCGATGTGGAGAGCAGAACCCAAGCTATGTGCTCAAAAAACAACACCCGCTGCGCTCAACAAATGGGCGAACCATGTCGGGATGAATATTTATTATAATTATCAAATCCAAATACTGATAAAATATAAAATACGAATTTTAGAATTTATATTTCAAAACGACACAAAAACGTCTCCTGACAGACCTAAATATTTGACTGAAATTTCCGACCGCTCCCGTGCATCCCCCACCCCATTGAGGCGAAGGGACGTCACAGGCGCGCGAAAATCGCCTCGCCCTAGCCCTGTTTTATCGAGGATCTCGCATGTCTAAATCGCTTTCGTCGCGTCAGAGGCTTTTCGGCTGCGCCGCCGTCATCTGGACCGCCTGTTCCGGCGCAGCGCTCGCGGACGCTGCGGCCCCGCCGATCAATGTCAGCGCCGGCACCGAAGGCGCAGACGTTCAGGCCGTCGTTGTCAGTCTGGAAAAGGACACCGCAGCCGCAGCCGCCCCGAACAAGGCCTCGCTGCTGGAAACCCAGCCCCAGTCGATCATCACCCACGCCTTCATCGAACAGGCCACGCCGGAAGCGGGCGACTACACCACGACCGTTCTGATGGCGCCGTCCATCGGCGGGATCGCCGCCAACGGTGGCGGCATCGGCGATTCGAACAAGGTCACGCTTCGCGGCTTCCAGGACGGTCAGTACAATCTGACCTATGACGGCATCGCGTTTGGCGACACGAATGACCCGACGCACCACCCGGGCGACTATTTCCCGCCATCGACCATCGGCACGGCGGTCGTCGACCGCGGCCCCGGGGCGGCAGGCGACCTGGGCCAGGCCAATCTGGGCGGCGCGATCCACCTGTTTTCTCCCACCGTCTCAGACAGGTTTGGCGCTTCCCAAAAGGCGACCTACGGAACCTGGAACACGCAAGACTATGTCACGCAGCTCCAGTCTGGCCAGATCAGCCAGACCGGCGGCACGAAGATCATGCTGAACCTGGAAGAGCGTTCTTCGGACACTGAGGTGTCGCAATCACCCGGCGTCGCCCAGACCCAGATGATCAAGATTGTGCAGCCGATTGGACTCCATACGACCCTGACCGGCTTTTCTTCGCACTCCTATTCGCGCTTCTACACCTCTGACGCCAGCCTGCCGCCAGGCGAGACCGCCGCTCAGATCGCCGCCTATGGCAAGAACTTCTCTCTGACCAATAATCCGGCTGACGAGCACTATTACGGCTACAACCACGAAAAGAAGCAAACCGACTTCGAGTATGTGGACCTGAAGAGCCAGCTTTCTGACAAGCTGGACATTGAAGATCAGGCCTACACCTATTTCTATTCGAACAAGACCATCTCCGCCAACGATGTCAGCGGTCTTGTCGGCGTCAACACCAGCGCCGTGTCCGCCCTTGGCGTGGCCTATGGCGCCGCCCACGGCCTGAACATCCACGCAGGCGACATCCAGGGCTATGACAAGCTGAACCGTTACCGCGTGGTCGGCGACATCTTGCGCGTGAACTATGACCTGGGCTTCGGCACGGTGCGTTCAGGCGCCATTCTCGAAAACAGCTGGACGAGCCGCCACAAATTCTATCAGGACGAAACAACCGGCGGCGTTGCGGACTACAAGTTCAAGGCGACCGCCTTTGTCCCCTACGCCACCAACATCAAGCTGCTCGAGGATTCTTCCTGGAGCCAGTACCAGCTCTTCACCGACTTCGAATGGCGCCCGACCGACGCCCTGACCATCACGCCCGGCTTCAAGTATGTGAACTTCACGCGCAAGGTGAGCGCGCCGCTTGAAAACGGCGTTTTAGGCAACGGCCCGTCCAACAGCTCCGGCCCGATCAACGGCCAGAACACCTATGACGCCAACCTCTACTTCCTGACGGCGAACTACCGTCTGACGCCCTACTGGTCGCTCTACGCCCAGTCGGCCAGCGGCATGTTGATCCCTTCGCTGTCCTTCGAGCAGGTGGCGAACTTCTCGCTGAACAACCTGAAACCCCAGGAAAGCGTCAGCTACCAGACCGGTACGGTCTTCACCAAAGGCGCGATCACCTTCGACGCCGACGTCTACAAGGTTGACGTCAAGAACGCCGAGATCGCCGGCCCCGCCCTTTGCCAGTGCTATATCAACGGCGGATCCATGGAATATTCGGGCGTTGAAGGCGAAGGCGCCTATACGCTCGGCGGCGGCCTGACCCTGTTCACCAACGGCTCGGTGAACTCGGCCAAGCAAGCTTCGGGCATGGTGCAGAATGCGCCGAAGTGGACCAGCGCCTTTGGGGCCATCTACAATGTCGGCAAGATCTCAAGCACGCTGAGCTACAAGGAAGTCGGCGCCCAGATATCCTCCGACGGCGTGCATCTCGGGGCCTATGACACCATCAACGGCACGATCGCCTACGACTTCGGCCGCTTCAAGGCGAAGCTGGCGGTGTTCAACCTTGCTGACGACCGGGCTGTGACCCAGCTCTCGGGCGGGTTCTACGCCTTCCAGGCCGGGCGTCAGGTGCAGTTCACCCTGCAAGCCAAGTACTGATCGTCCGCGACATTTCGGCTTTCAGACACGGAAATGAAGATGGAGAGGCGCACCCGCCTCTCCATTTTTTTATGGGTCGAATGAGGCTGGGAGCCTGAGGCGGTCCAATTCGTCTTGCAGGCGGCGGTGTTGAATGTCAGTGACGCCAGTCGCTGCGCCGAATTGTGTGACGCGACTGGACAGAGCAGAGAAGTGCGATGACGCCGAAACTGAAGTTCACGATCGATCTGAACGCCCATCCGACGCCCGCTGAGGCGCGCGATGCATCCATGCAGGACCCCGCTTTCGGACGGGTCTTCACTGACCATATGGTCGTGATCAAGTGGACGGACGAGCTTGGCTGGCACGACGCCCGCGTCACGGCGCGCGTTCCGTTCTCGATCGACCCCGCCTGCGCCGTGCTTCACTATGGCCAGGAAATCTTTGAAGGCATGAAGGCCTATCGCGGTGAAGACGGCGCCCTGTCGCTGTTTCGCCCGTTTGAAAACGCCCGCCGCTTCCAGCATTCGGCGGAACGGCTGATGATGCCAAGCCTGCCAGAGGACCTGTTTGTCGAGGCTGTGGAGCAACTTGTCAGTATTGACCGCGACTGGACACCCGTAGGCTCGGGCAGCCTCTATCTGCGTCCATTCATGTTTGCGACAGAGGTGTTCCTCGGGATCAAACCCGCCTCGGCCTACACATTCTGCGTCATCGCCTGCCCGGTGGGGCCCTATTTCAAGGGCGGAGACCGACCGGTCACAGTGTGGATGTCCGAACACTATACCCGCGCCGCCATCGGCGGCACGGGTGCAGCCAAGTGCGGCGGCAACTATGCCGGCGGTCTGGCCGCCCAGGTCGAAGCGTCCAGAAACGGCTGCGATCAGGTCGTCTTTCTGGATGCGAGCGAGCGCAAGTGGGTGGAGGAACTGGGCGGCATGAACATCTTCTTCGTCATGAAGGACGGCTCGTTGGTCACCCCGCCGCTCAGCGGCACGATCCTGCCCGGGATCACACGCGCATCCGTCATTGAACTGGCGCGCGAGGCTGGCCACACTGTGCGTGAAGAGCGCTATTCGATCGACCAATGGGCCAGCGACGCCAAAAGCGGCGACCTGGCCGAAGCCTTTGTCTGCGGCACTGCCGCCACCCTGGTCTCCATCGGCGAGATCCGTGCGGCCAGCGGCGGCTTTGTGATCGGCGCAGGCGCCATTGGCCAGACGACGGCCGCTCTCAAGGCCAGGCTGAACGCTATCCAGCGTGGTCAACAGCCCGGCCCCGCCGGTTGGTCGCACCGCATCGCGCTATAGAGACTTTTCGGCGACGAACCGGTGTCCGCTTCGTCGGAAAATGTTCCGGGCTCGCGCCCTAGGCGCCCAGGCCGAGAACCTTGACGGCGTTATCCTTCAGGATCAGCGGCAACACATCATCGCGAAACCCCGCCGCCCTGGCCGCCTCTATCCACTTGTCGGGCGAGATCAGCGGAAAGTCCGAGCCGAACAGCATCTTCGTCTTCAGTTGCGTATTGGCGTACTGGATCAGTTGCGGCGGGAAATATTTCGGCGACCAGCCCGACAGGTCGATGAACACATTGGTCTTGTGCTGAGCCATGGACAGGCTCTCGTCGGTCCATGGCCAGCTGGGATGCGCCAGGATGATCTTCATGTCGGGAAAGTCGACCGCCACGTCATCGACCAGTATGGGCTGACCGTATTTCAGGCGGATGCCGCCGCCGCCACGCATGCCAGTCCCTATTCCGGAATGCCCCGTGTGAAAGATCGCCGGCAGACCATATTCGGCGATGACCTCGTAGATCGGATAGGCCATGCGGTCGGACGGGTTGAAATCCTGCATCGGCGGATGGAACTTGAAGCCCCGAACCCCGTAATCCTCGATCAACCGCCGCGCTTCCTGCGCGCCCAACTTTCCCTTGTGCGGATCGATGGACGCGAAGGGAATCATGATGTCGCGGTTATCGCGTGCGGCCTCGGCCACCTCTTCATTGCGGATACGCTTCACCCCCATCCCGGCTTCGCAGTCCACCGTGAACATGACAAAGGCGATGTTCCGCTCTCGATAATAGGCGATGGTCTCAGGAATGGTCGGACGACGACGATCCGCCTTGAAATAGGCGCTGGCGGCGTCGAAATACTTGCCCATGACCGGATCTTCCGGATCGTGACACGACACTTCGGCGTGAGTGTGGATGTCGATCGCGCGGATATTGGCCACGTCAATCATGTCAATGCGCTCCAATGGTCGCCCTGCGTCAATCTCTGCGCATCGCGCAAGAGCGGCCCTGTCATTCTCACCTGACGCGAGGCGATTGCAACGCTCTTGCCGCTTCAGCGCCGAAGCTCAGCCTGCATCTTCGTCGCCAGAGCCTGCGCCTGCGGCCCGATGATGAGGTGAAGCTGGTCGCTGTTTGCAAACACGGCGGCCTTCACCCCCAGATCGGCGAACTGGTCTGGCGTGATGAACGCGGCGTTTCGCAACCCGACCAACAGACGGGTGGAGGCGGCGCTGACCGAAACAATCGACTCCGCTCCGCCAAGGCGCGCAATCAACGCCGCTGCGTCGACCGGGCCGTCATGGCTCAACGGTTCACCCAAAGCCGCGATCGGTGGCGGCGCCTCAAACGCCCCGGCCAACGCGCGCATCTGGGCCATGACCAGTTCCGCCGTGGGGCCAAGAATAACCTGCACCGCCGTCGCCGAGGGGCGCACGACGCCCCTGGCGCCCAGCCGCCTCAGCGCCGCCTCCTGCACCAGGGCCTGATCCTTCACAGTCACTCTCAAACGGGTCGTGCACGCGTCTAGGCCCGTCAGGTTCTGCGCCCCGCCCAAGGCTTGGAGCAAGGCGAGCGCCTGTCCGCCCGCCATGACTGGCGCGTCCTTTTCCGGTGTGGCGTCCGGCGCGTCCCGTCCCGGGGTCTTCAGGTCAAGCGCGCGGATGAAGCTCAGAAACACTCCGTAATAGATGCCGAAATAGACGGCGCCGATCGGCAACAGCAAAAGCGGCCGCGTCGCCAGCTTGAAATTGATCAGATAGTCGAACAGGCCCGCTGAAAAGGAAAAGCCGAGCTTCACCCCCAGCCCATTGGTCACCACAAAGGCGAGCCCGGTCAGCACCATATGGGCCGCATAAAGGGCAGGCGCGAGGAACATGAAGGTGAACTCAATCGGTTCGGTCACACCCGTCAGGAAGCTGGTCAGGGCCATGGAGACCAGCATCCCGCCGATCTCCGAGCGCCTGTGTTTAGGTGCTGCGTGATACATGGCCAGACAGGCTGCGGGCAGTCCGAACATCATGACGGGAAAGAAGCCGGCCATGAAGCCGCCCGCCGTCGGATCACCGGCAAAGAAGCGCTTCAGGTCGCCGGTTGCGCCATGATAGTCGCCGACAATGAACCAGGCGATGTTGTTGAGGATGTGATGCAGACCCGTCACGATCAACAGACGGTTCAAGGCGCCGTAGAGGAACAGTCCGGCCGCGCCTGCGCCCAGCACCGCGTGACTCGCGGCGATCAGCGCGCCATGGAGGCCATCATAGCCCAGCCCCACAATCAGCGCCATGACGGCGCCGACCAGCCCCATGGCGATCGGCACGAACCGTCGCCCGCCAAAAAAGGCCAGATATTCGGGCAGGCGAATGGTCGAATATCGGTTGTAGCAAAGCCCCGCCAGCACGCCTGAGACAATGCCGATGGGCACGCTCAGATCGTGGACCGATCGCTCCTTGAAGCTATCAATCAATAGCGCTGCCACATCCGGCGTCGCACTGGCGATCAGGGCTGGCGGAGGTTGCAGCATGGCCTTGGCCCCGCTGGTGGCGACAAGGAAAGACACCACGCCCGCCAGACCCGCGGCGCCATGATTATCGCGCGCGAAACCGACCGCCGCGCCGATGGCGAACAACAGGCCCAGATTGTCAAACACCGCCCCGCCCGCCGCCGCCAGAAACGACAGATGCAAAAAGGGCAAGACCGACTGGATCGGGCCAGCTATGTCGTCCTGACCCAGCCGCAGCAATATGCCCGCCACAGGCAGAACCGCGATGGGCAGCATCAAAGCCCGGCCAAGGGTTTGCAGCGAACTGACCAGTTTCATGCGATCTCTCCACGGCCATGGCCAGTCAGCCAAGCGCCGACCAGCGCGCGGATCTGGTGAGCGCTGTCCTGTTGCAGGGCCAATGACGCCAACTCCATCGACGCTGCAACATCCAGCTTGCGAACGAGCCCCTTGACCGCCGCAATGGCAGGCGGCGCCACCGACAGGCTGCGCACACCAAGCCCGATCAGCAAGGGTATGGCTGCGGGATCGGAGGCCAGCCCGCCACAGACCGACACCGGACATCGCCCCCCGCGCGCAGCTTCAATGCTCATGGCCAGAGCCTTCAGGACAGCGGGGTGTAGTCCGTCCGCCTCCTTGGCGAGCAAAGCGCTGGTTCGGTCCATGGCGAGGACATATTGGGTCAGGTCGTTGGCGCCGAGCGAGAAGAAATCCGCCTCGCGGGCCAGACCGGCAGCACCGAGCACGGCGGCGGGCGTTTCGATCATGACGCCCACGGGGGGCGTGGCGGTCAGTCCAAACTCGGTCGCCGCGAGGTCGATCCTTGCTCGCACCCGGCGCAGTTCATCTGGTCCGTTCACCATCGGAACCATGATTGAAACCCGATCCAGCGGGGTCACGCGCAGTATGGCGCGAAGCTGCACGTCCAGCAGGCCCGGAACGGCCAGACTGGTGCGCACGCCGCGCATGCCCAGCGCCGGATTGGTTTCCTTCCAGTTCGGAAGGTAGGCGATGGGCTTGTCGCCGCCCGCGTCCAGAGTGCGGATGACCAGGGGCCGACCCTCCAGCCCGTCCAGCACAGCCTGATAGGCCAGATGCTGTTCATCTTCGCTCGGGGCCGTCATGCGATCCATGAACAGGAATTCGGTGCGCAGCAGGCCGCAGCCTTCGGCGCCGCTGGCGACAGCCGCAGCCGCCTCGCCCGCTGCGCCCAGATTGGCGAAGATGCGGATCGTTTCGCCATCCCGCGTCACGGCCGGCGCCCCCGACTGGGCGCGGTTTTGTTCAGCAAGGTTGGCGTAGTCGGCCATCTGACGCCTCGCCGCGTCCAGTTGCGATTCCGTAGGCGACAGGACAAGGCGCCCCTGACCGGCGTCAAGGATCAGGGCCTGTCCGTCCGACACGGCAAGGATCTGCGCGCCCGCCGAGGTCACAAGCGGCAGGTTCATGGCGGCGGCGATGATCGCCACATGGGCGGTTGGTCCGCTCCTCGCCAGGCAAACTCCCGCCACACCCTGTTCCGCAAGGGCCGAAAGTTCAGAGGGACTGAGATCATCGGCCAGCAGGATCGCCCCCTCTGGCGCAGCCAGGGTCGCAGCCGTCGAACCTGGAGCCAGCTGACGCAGAACCTGATGCTCCACATCGCGCAGATCACTGATCCGCTCGATCAGCCGGGCGTCGCCGGTCGCGCGAAACCGGTCTGCAAAGGCGCGCACCGCTTCGCGCCACGCATAGCCAGCGGACTGACCAGACTGCACGCCCTCCAGCGCGGACCGCTGAATGTCCACATCCTCGATCAGGCCCAGATGCGCTTCGCGCACGTCCGCCATGACGCCTGACGGGGGGGCTGATGAAATCTCAGCGGCGGCAGCCTGCAGTGCGCGACGCAGACGCAGCACCTCCCATTCCACCCCCTCGCCCTGCGCCTCGATCGGCCCGTCGAGCGGCTGAAAGTGAAAGGCCGGGCCTAGCGCCAGACCGGGCGCGCCGCACATGCCGCAGACCACGCCCGGATCAGGCTCTGCGCCTTGCGAGATCAAATTTGACGGCGCCGCCCGGGTCGGCGCTTCTTGATACTCGCCGAGCAGGATCGCACGGATCAGCGGCTCAGCCGTCGGCGCGTCCATCCCGCTCAACTGAAGTTCAAAGCCGTCGCCTGGTTGCAATCCCAGCGCCATCATGGAGGCGACGCTGCCCAGCGCTGCAGAGCGCTCCCCCGCGACAAGCTTTCCCACGACCTGATGGCGCCGCGCGAGCCGGGCGATCGCGGCCGCTGGACGCGCATGCAGTCCGTAGGGCAGCCCCAGACGCCCTACATGTTTGACCGGCGCCTCGCCCTCCTCCGTCGACGGATGAATGGCGGCTCGCGCGCGAAAACGCATCAGGGGCGCGCCGGCGTCAATTTCCCTCTCTTCGGGCCCCTCGATCAACTCAAACAGGTCCGAGGTCAGATTGATCACCGGGCTGACCAGACTGGTCGCAGCCCGCGCTGCCGCATCGAGATCAAAGCGGATCAGGCTCTGGCCCGCCCTCACCTTGTCGCCCGCCTGAACCAGCGCCTCAAAACCACGCCCGCCGAGCGCCACCGTGTCGATCCCGACATGCACCAGCAGTTCGAGCCCACACTCGTGTCTGATCACTACGGCATGACCAGACGCATTGAGCGTCAGAATTCGCCCGGCGAACGGCGCCGTGACCTCGCCCTTCAGGGGGTCGATGCACAGGCCCTCGCCCAGAACCCCGGTCGCAAAGGCCTGATCCGGCGCTGCCGAAAGGGGCCAGACCCATCCTGACATGGGCGAGGCGGCCACAATCACGGCAGTATCAGAACGGGTGCTCATGCCTTCAGGCCCCTGGGTCTGCGGACAAGACCGCGACATCTGGATTCACGTCGAACCGCAGCGATCATGCCGCATCGACGGCTGGCGCCAAACCCTTGTTCGCGAGGCTCGCCCCCAATCGCCAAGTCCTGCTATCCTGACGCCCGATAGACGGACTTCGCCGCATCACATCAAGGCTTGGGAGGCGATATGATGGATCTCGCTCTGGTGAACGGGCGAGTCATGACCGACCTCGGCCCGATGGAGGGTCTGGCTGTCGGGCTGAGGGACGGCCGGATCCGCTTCGTCGGCCCGGAGGCGGACCTGCCTCAAGCCATGGTCCGTCATGATCTGGAGGGCGCCGACCTTTTGCCCGGCTTTATCGACACGCAGGTCAATGGCGGCGGCGGGGTGCTGTTCAATGACCAGCCCACTACCGACGGGATCGCCGCCATAGGCGCCGCGCACCGGCGTTTTGGGACCACGGGCTTCCTGCCCACTCTGATCACCGACCATCTGGAGGTCGTTGATGCGGGGATGAAGGCGGCGGCGGCGGGGATGAGCGCACGCCTTCCAGGGCTTTTGGGCATTCATCTGGAGGGGCCGTTCCTCAACCCCGCGCGTCGCGGCGTCCATGATGCAGCACGCCTTCAGCAACTGGACCCGAAGCTCCTCCCCCTGCTGACGGGCATGATCGACGGGCGAACCCTGATCACCCTGGCGCCGGAGACCGTTTCGACCGCAATGCTTCAGGCGCTCAGCGCGCGCGGCGTGCGGGTCTGCGCGGGACACACCGACGCCACCTATGAGGCGACGAAAGAGGCGCTGGCGAACGGAGTCACCGGTTTTACCCATCTATTCAACGCCATGTCGCCGCTGGGCTCGCGCGCACCCGGCGTTGTCGGCGCGGCGCTGGAGAGCGAGAGCGCCTGGTGCGGCATCATCGTGGACGGCCGCCACGTCTCGCCGGTGACGCTCAAACTCGCCCTGAAATGCCACCCGCATTCGCGCTTCATGCTCGTGACCGACGCCATGCCCTGTGTAGGGGCGAGCGGCGCGGACTTCTGGCTGCAGGGTCGGCGCATCTCTGTCTCCGACGGCGTCTGTATGGACGAGGCGGGAACGCTTGCCGGCTCCGCGCTCGACATGGCCAGCGCCGTGCGCAACGCCATGACAATGCTCGGCCTTGACCTTACGACCGCCAGTCGAATGGCGAGCCTCAACCCCGCCAGCTTTCTGGGACTGGATCACGACCTTGGCCGCATTGCGCCGGGCTACCGCGCCAATCTTGTTGCAGTGGACCGCGACCTGCGGGTTCTGCACACTTGGATCGAAGGCCAGGGTCAGACCCATTCACCAGACTTGAACCAAGGAGCCTGACCGTCATGGCGTTCTGGGACCATCGGCTCGCTTTGGGGCTTTATGCCGTCATCTGCGTCGCCGCCGCCATCGCCTCACCCGTATCGGCCGAGCCAAGGCTGAAGGTGAGCTGGAAAATGGTGTCCTATCTACCCGGCAGAGGGCAGGAACGCGGTGCGACGGAGTCGGTCTTCACGGTCACCAATCTGGGTCCGGCTCCCTTGCCGGCTTCAGGCTGGGCGCTCTATTTCAGCAGCATTTCCGCCGCCCGAACCTCGCGCAATCACGCGCAGGATCAGGTGGACCACGTCGCAGGCCCCCTCTTTCGCGTGCGCGCGCCAGCCGATCAGGCGGCGGTGGGGCCGGGTCAAAGCCTGTCCCTCCATGTCGAACATTCCGACATTCTGGTGAAAAACGAGAAGGGACCGCAGGCGCCCTATATTGTCTTTGACGACGCGCCTGACCGTGGACTGCCGGTTGAAAGCTTCGTGTCGACGCCTTTGCCCCGCCTCGCCCAGCTTGAAGGCGTGACCGCACCGGTCAGCACCCTGGTGTCACCGCAGACGATCTATCAGCGCAACCAAGCGGTTGCAGACCTTCCCGAGGGCGCCTATTCCCCGATTTTGCCCAAGGCCAGGTCCGTCATCCCCGCCCAGGGAGGCTTAATCCTCAGCGCAGCCTCGCATGTGACCGGGCCGCGCGCACTGGCGGCTGAGGCGCGTTTCGCCAGGCAGTTGCTCTCAACGCTCGCCGGCGCGTCAGGTCCAGGGGGCGCGAAGGTTCGACTGAGCCTTGCCCCCATCGGGGGCCTGACCTCGCCCGAGGCCTATGAACTGAAGGTTGCGCCCGATCACGGGGTGACCATTACCGGGGCCAGTCCCGCCGGGGTCTATTACGGTCTCCAAACCTTGAGACAGCTGATCGCGCCGGGCCAGACGGGACCTGCGACCCTGTCGGCGGTCGAGATTCGCGACGCGCCCCGCTTCGCCTATCGCGGCCTGATGCTCGATGTCGCCCGTAACTTTCATGGCAAGACCGAGGTGCTGCGCATCCTCGATCTGATGGCCCGCTACAAACTCAATCGTCTGCACCTGCACCTCTGCGACGACGAGGGTTGGCGTCTACAGATAAAGGCCCTGCCGGAACTGACGCAGGTGGGCGCGCGGCGCGGCCACACTGTGACCGGGCTCGACCATCTTCCGCCCGCCTACGGGTCCGGCCCGGACGTCGACGACCCGCATGGCAGCGGCTTCTTCAGCCAGACGGATTATATCGAGATCATCAGATACGCCCACCGGCGTCACATCGAGGTCGTGCCGGAAATCGAGATGCCGGGCCATGCCCGCGCCGCCGTAAAAGCGATGGAGGCGCGCTATCAGGCTGAGCTGAAACGGGGCGCAGCCCGGCCGGACCGGTTCCGACTGGTCGATCCGGACGACCGGTCCAGCTATCGCTCGGCCCAGTACTATACGGATAATGTGATCAATCCGGGGCTCGATTCCAGCTACCGGTTCATCGACACCGTGCTGGCCGAAGTGGCTCAGATGCACCAGAAGGCGGGCGCGCCGCTGCGTGTCATCCATGTGGGGGCGGACGAATTGCCGCTGGGCGCATGGGAACAGTCGCCCGCCGTCAAGCGGGCGATCGCCAGGATCGGCGGCCAGACGACGGCGGACCTCTGGGACCATTTCTATGATCGGGTGGCGGTCATGGCCAGACGCCACGGCGCCCATCTGGCGGGGTGGGAAGAATTGGGCGTGCGCAAGACGATCGTGGCCGGCAGGGCGCGCCCGGCCCCCAATCCCCATTTCCTCGGCCAAGGCTTGACCCTTCACGTCTGGAACAATCTGAAGGGGTCGGAAGACCTTGCCAATCGGCTGGCGAATGCGGGCTATGATGTCGTGCTGTCATCTGCAACCCGGCTCTATTTCGACATGGCCTACAGCATCGATTCCGCTGAGCCGGGGCATAACTGGGCGGGCCATAGCGACCTGTCGGACGTGTTCGACTTCGATCCGTTGCGGACTGTGGCCCAAACCCCTTCAAACGCGCTATCGTCCCTTTCGTCCGCTGGAGGTCCGCACATTATCGGACTGGAAGGAACCCTCTTTGGCGAAACGCTGCGGGAGCCGGAGAGGCTCAGCTACATGATGGCGCCGCGGCTTCTGGCCCTGGCGGAACGGGCCTGGGCGCCGACGCCAGACTGGGCTGACGACATCGACTCCGCCCGCGCAAGCGCCCTTCACGCACAGGACTGGTCGCGCTTTGTGAACATTCTGGGCAAGCGAGAGGCGCCGAGACTGGATCTGGAAGCCCCCTGGCTCAGCTATCGTTTGCCGTCGCCGGGACTGAGCCTGACTGACGACGCGGTCGTCGCGAATATCGAATATCCTGGACTGATCCTGCGATATACAACCGACGGAGCGCCGCCGACGGCGACAAGCCCGCGCGTTGCCGGACCGATAAGGGACAAGGGCCGCATCACGGTGAGCGCCTTTAGCCGCAACGGTCGCGCGGGGCGATCCTCCAGCATCGACAATCCTTGACGCTGCGTTCTTCCGCCTGACAGGCGGCGTGGAATTGACAACGTTGTCTCATTTCGTCAGGAGTGAGGCTGGGCCTCGCGCGCCCGGCCCCATCAACAGGCCCTCCCAATGGACCTGAGGCAATCCACCGACGAGGAAACCGCTCAATGTCTTCCGCAGGCCTGCAAGGGCGAGACACCCACAAGACCGCCGCTCTGGCCGTCGGCTACATCACCCTGTTGTTCTTCATCTGGGCGTTCGTGACCAACCTGATCGACCCGCTGGTCAAGAGCATGAAGCTGATCTACGCGCTCAGCGACGGTGAAGCCCAGTTGACCCAATTCGCCTTCTTCATCGGTTATGGCCTGACCTCCATTCCCGCTGCCTGGGTCCTCAGTCGGATGGGCTATGCGCGTTCAGTCGTGATTGGATTAGTCGGAGTTGTTATCGGTTGTCTGATCGCCTGGTCGACCAATCTGTCCCACACCTATCTGACCGTTCTGGGCGGACTGTTCACCGCAGCATCCGGCATCGCTCTATTGCAGGTCTGCGCCAACCCGCTGATCGCCTCGATGGGCGACCCCAGCCAGTCGCATGTGCGCCTCAACTTCGCTCAGGCCTTCAACTCGCTCGGGGCGTTTCTCGGCGGGATCGTCGGTGCGGCCTTCCTCTTGAAAGGACCGCTTTTTGAGAAGAATGCGGTGATCACCGACGCCATGAAGGCGTCCGGCCTGTCCTTTGTGACCCAGACCTATCTGGAACTGGCCATCGCCCTGGCTCTCTTCACCGTGCTGGTCGCGGTTGCGGGCAGGACCATCAGCGCCAACGCCCCTGCTTTGCCAGAGGTCAGCGTCTCCCCCCTGACCGCCCTGAAGTCCAAATGGGCGCGACTGGGCGCTCTGGGCATATTCTTCTATGTCGGCGCCGAGGTTTGCGTCCTGTCCGGGATGATCTTCTTCCTTGAACAGAAGCAGATCCTGAATGTTCCGTCTCAGGCGGCAGGTATCGTGGGTCCGATCTTCATGTTGTTCGCCATGATCGGCCGTTTTGGCGGAAGCTGGCTGATGAGGTTTGTTCGCGCAACCAAGTTGTTGGCGATCTTCGCCGGCTGCGCGGCGGTCCTTTGCCTCATCGTGATTGCAACCTATCACATGGCGCCCGCGCCCCTGAGCGGATCCCTGCCCATTCCGACCTTCCCGGGAGTCTATCAGGCCACCCTGACCACGGGTTTCATTCCCGGATGCGCCGCCATCCTGATCGGACTGTTCAACTCCATCATCTTCCCGACCATATTCACCATTACGCTGGAGCGCTCGTCAGCCCCCGCCTCGGCGACATCCGGCCTGATGTGCATGGCCATTTCTGGCGGCGGATTCGTCTCGGTGGCCTATGGAGCGACAGTTGACGCCATGGTGCACGCCATCCCAGTCGGAGCACGCTCCATCGCCTTCGCTGTCCCACTGGTCTGCTACATCTATGTTCTGTGGTTCGCCCGGTCAGCTGAAAAGGCCCCGACTCACAAGATCGAGGAGGGCGTCAGCCTCGGCCATTAGCGCCAGTCCGGTCGGGGCACGCCCATTGCCCCTCCCCGACCGGTGAGACGGCGAAATACGGCGCTTGCGATTGCCTTATTGTCTGAGTAATTTGCACCCCATCTGAACTCAGACACGGCGCAATGACAAGATGACGATCATGGGGACGATCACGGGCGAGAACCTCATTGGCGCAGACCGAACCACCTCGGCCCGCACCTTTCAGGCGATCAATCCGGCGTCCGGAGCCGCCATGAGCGTCAGCTTCAGCGAAGCCACGCCCGAAGATGTGGCCAAGGCCTGCGCGCTCGCCGCCGAGGCCGCCGCCATGTTCCGCCACACCGCGCCCGCCCTGCGCGCCGACCTTCTGGAGGCCATAGCCGCAGAACTGGAAGCCGACGGCGAGGCTCTGGTCGCTCGGTCCATCGCGGAAACGGGCCTGCCCCGCGCGCGGCTGGACGGCGAACGGGGGCGCACAACCGGCCAGCTTCGACTATTCGCCGACCTGCTGCGCAAGGGCGATTATCTGGACATCCGGATCGACAGAGCCCTGCCGGATCGCGCGCCAGCGCCGCGTCCGGATCTGCGCCAGACGCGGATTTCGCTTGGGCCGGTGGCGGTGTTCGGCGCCTCCAACTTCCCGCTGGCCTTTTCCACCGCGGGTGGAGACACAGCCTCGGCCCTGGCGGCCGGTTGTCCGGTCGTGGTCAAGGGGCACCCCTCCCATCCCGGAGCCTGCGAGGTAGCTGGCCGCGCCATCCAGCGCGCCGTCGCCCGGCTGAACCTGCCTCAGGGCGTCTTTTCGCTCGTCCAGGGCCAGTCGCGCGAGGTGGGCGAGGCTCTGGTGCGCAATCCCCTCATTCAGGCAGTGGGCTTCACCGGTTCGCGGCGGGGCGGGCTGGCTCTGTTGCGTCTGGCGCAGTCACGCCCCTGCCCGATCCCCTTCTATGCCGAGATGAGCAGCATCAATCCCGTCTTCCTGCTGCCGGCCGCCCTCGCGGCGCGGGCTGAAAGCATCGCGGCCGGTTTTGTCGGCTCGCTGTGTCTGGGCGCAGGCCAGTTCTGCACCAATCCCGGTCTGGTCGTGGCCGTCGAGGGCGAGGGACTGGACCGGTTCGTGGCGACGGCCAAGGCGGCCCTGATCGAGACCGGCGCCAGCGTCATGCTGAGCCCCGGCGTCAGCGCCGCCTATCAACGCGGCGTGGCGCAACTGGAAGGCTGCGCTGATCTAATCGCCCGCGGCCAGTCGCCAACCGGGCCTAATCAGGCTCAGGCCGCCCTTTTTGAGACGACGTCAGATGCGTTCAAAACCCTGCCCGCCCTGTCGGACGAGGTCTTCGGCCCCACATCGATCATCGTGCGCTGCAAGGACGTCGCGTCCCTGACGGCGCTGGCGGCGGAACTGGAGGGGCAGTTGACGGCGACCCTGCACCTGGACGAAGGCGACCACGAAACCGCCAGCACGCTGATCAGCGTGCTGGAAACGCGCGCAGGCCGCATTCTGGCCAATGGCTGGCCGACGGGTGTGGAGGTGAGCTCGGCCATGGTGCATGGCGGCCCCTTCCCGGCCGCCAGCGACAGTCGCACCACCTCTGTCGGCACGCTGGCGATTGAGCGTTTTCTGCGCCCGGTCTGCTATCAGAACCTGCCCGATGATCTCCTGCCCGCCGAAATCAGCCGGGCCAACCCCTATGGGTTCGCGCGTCTGGTCGACGGCGTCGTCACACAGTGAGCGCAATCATGAGCCTGCGTCTTGTCCAACTGATCAACCCTGACAACCAGCGTCAGGTCGCAGCCCTTGACGCCGCCGGACCGGGTCGGATCGTCGCCGGTTATGCAAGCGTCTATGAGTTGGTCCTTGCGACGCTGGCGGCGAATGAGACGCTGGAGGGTTTTGTCCGCCCTCGCCTCGCCGATGAGGTTGATCTGGAGGCGGCATTGGCTGAGGGACGCATCCTTGTCCCCATCGACCATCCAGACCCCGCCCACCTGCTCCTCAGCGGCACAGGCCTGACCCATCTGGGTTCCGCCGAAGGGCGAGACAAGATGCACAAGGCCGCAGCGGGCGCCACGGAAACGGACTCCATGCGCATGTTTCGTTTGGGGCTGGAGGGCGGCAAGCCGGCGCCGGGCGAGATCGGCGTGCAGCCGGAATGGTTCTACAAGGGCGACGGCGGCTGTCTGGTCGCGCCTGAAAGCAACATCCCCTCGCCCGCCTTTGCGCTGGACGGCGGCGAAGAGCCGGAAATTGCGGGCGTCTATCTGATTGACGCGACCCAACAGCCGGTTCGGCTGGGTTTTTGCCTCGCCAATGAGTTCTCCGACCATGTGGTGGAACGCGGCAACTATCTGTGGCTGGCCCATTCCAAGCTCCGGCCCGCAGCGCTTGGCCCTGAACTCCTGACGGGCGCCCTGCCCAACAAGGTGGAGGGCGTCAGCCGCATCGTGCGCAACGGCGCGCCCCTGTGGGAAAGACCCTTCCTGTCGGGCGAGGACAATATGAGCCATGCGATCGCCAATCTGGAGCAGCACCACTTCAAATACGACCTGTTCCGCAGACCCGGCGATGTGCATGTGCATTTCTTTGGCACGGCCACCCTGTCCTTTTCCGACGGCGTGCGCACCGAGGCCGGCGACCGGTTCGAGATAGAGGCGGCGCCGTTCCGCCTGCCGCTGCGCAATCCACTGGTCGCCGCCACGCCGCGAAATATCGGGATCAGAGCGCTCTGACGACCGCAAGGAGAGACCATCATGGGGCTGAAAACTGGACTGGCCGGGACGGTGGCGCTGGCCTTGACGGTCTTCGGGTCCGCTCAGGCGGCGACGGCCACGCGCGCCGTTTTCGGCAAGTTGGACGATGGAACCGCGATTGAGGCCGTGACCCTGTCCAACGCGAAGGGCGTCTCTGCACGCATCATCGCCTGGGGCGCTGCCCTTCAGTCGCTGAAGGTTCCGGACAGGCGCGGCGAGACGGCGGATGTGGTTCTGTCCTATCCCGACATGACCGGCTATCAAAAGGCGCCGCAGTATTTTGGCGCCACAGTAGGGCGTTTCGCCAACCGGATCGGCGGGGCCGGTTTCAGCCTGGACGGCCAGCGATTTGCCACGCCCGCCAATAATGGCCGCAACACCCTGCACGGCGGGGACCACGGCTTCGACAAGCGGGTCTGGACGATCTCTGAGGTCGAGAGCGGCAAGGTTTCCGCCGTCACCCTGACCTATGTCAGCCCGGACGGCGAAGAGGGCTTTCCCGGCACGCTGCGCACGCGCCTGACCTATGCGCTGGACGACCAGAACCGCCTGACCCTGACCTATTCGGCCACGACCGACCGCCCGACCGTGGTCAATCTGAGCAATCACAGCCTGTTCAATCTGGCGGGCATGGCCAGCGGCCGTGATGTGATGGGGCAGGTCCTGACCATCGCCGCCAACGCCTATACGCCCGTGGACAAGGCGTTGATCCCCACGGGAAAGCTGACGCCGGTCGCCGGCACGGACTTCGATTTTCGCAGGCCCCACAGGATCGGAGAACGGGTCCGCCACGCCGCCGACCCGCAGATCCTGATCGGCCGCGGCTATGACCACAACTGGGCGCTCAGCGCCGGGACGACGGCCCGACCGCACTTCGCCGCGCAATTGCTGGATCCCCCGTCGGGCCGGACCATGGCGATATGGACGACCGAACCCGGGCTGCAATTCTATTCCGGAAACTTTCTGGACGGGACCATTCCGGGCGTCGACGGCCTCTTGTACCGACAGGGCGACGGCATTGCGCTGGAGCCACAGCATTTCCCCGACGCGCCCAACCAGCCAGGCTTTCTCTCAACCCGCCTCGATCCCGGCCAGACCTATCGGCAGGTCTCGGTCTACATATTCGGCGTGAAGGGACGCGCCGAAGGGCGGGCGCGCCATCAGGCGCCAAGGTCCGCGAACTGATAACTCAGACAGGTGTGATCGGCGCAGACCTGCCCGACATGGACAGTTCCATCTCGTGTCGCGTGTCGTCCAGCGCCTGATTGACCAGGTCCTTCATGGCCAGCCGCGCCGCCTCCGGGGCGCCGCTGGCAATGCCGTCGAACACCCGCCAATGATCCGGCATGGGGTCTCGCACCAGCGGGCCGGACCGCTGCTTGAACAGGGTCGTCCAGCGCACCGCCGCCCCGATACTGCTGGCGAGCGTCATCAGAGGCGCATTGGCCGCCGCCGCCAGCACGGCGTCGTGGAAGCGGCGATCGGCGTTGCGGCCCGCATCCGTCCCCAGCCCTTCGCGCTCCATTTCCAGCAAGGCCTTGCGCATGGTGGACAGATCGGACGTCGTGCGCCGCTCCGCCGCCAGGGCCGCCGCCGAGGGCTCGATGATCATGCGCAGCTCAAACAGGTCGCGCAGGAAGGTGACGTCGGGCTGCTCCCCCTGAAAAAACCAAGCCAGAACATCAGGATCGAGCAGATTCCAGCGAGATCTTGCACTGACGTGGGTCCCAGCCTTTGGACGGCTTTCGACCAACCCCTTGGCCGACAACATCATCACCGCCTCGCGATAGGCGCTGCGCGAAACCTGAAGGCGCAGGCTGGCGTCAATCTCGTTTTCAAGGACGTGGCCAGGCGGGTGCTCGCCCGACACAATCGCCACGCCGAGGCGACGCGCGATGGAGTCGTGCAGCCGTTCCTTGACCGGAGAACGCCGGGCCCGCCGGTGTGGTTTGGGTTCCAAATCCATGTGCGCCTCCGCCGGCTCCCCATCAAACCGCTGCAACAACGCCAGCTATAAGACGATTTTCACCCCGGGCGTAACGAACAATTCCGATGTTCAGACCCGCGTTGCATATCGCGCTCTGCGGGCGGCGACGGAACGTCCATCGCGGCGCGGTCGCGGCAAAACGCTTGACCCCGCCGCGCAATAGTCAGACAAATGTACAGTCCAATTTCCACCAGACGAGAAGCCTATGGCGCGCCTGAGCCCTCGCCCCCTGAGCCTGATGGCCGCGCTTCTGCTGCTAGGCGCCGCGACCTGCGCCAACGCAGCCAACCCCGCCATTCACGGCTGGTATGCGGACCCCGAGATCCGCATCTTCCAGCACCAGTACTGGATCTATCCCACCTATTCCGACGACGCAGAGACGCCTGACCGCTCGACCATTTTCACAGCCGGCCAAAACTGGCAACGCGCCCAGTCGAGCCGCATCTATCCGGGGTTTCTGAAGCACACCTTCATCAACGCCTTTTCGTCGCCCGATCTGGTGCGCTGGACCAAACACAGCCACGTGGTGGATGTGAAGGATGTGGACTGGGCCGCCTATGCCGTCTGGGCGCCGTCCGCGGTTCACGCCAATGGAAAATATTATCTGTTCTTCGGCGCCAACGACATCAAGGACAACAACCAGTTGGGCGGCATAGGGGTCTCGGTGGCCGACAAGCCGCAGGGCCCGTTCAAAGATGCGCTTGGGCATCCCCTGATCAGCCAGATCGTCAATGGCGCCCAGCCCATCGACATGATGGTGTTTCAGGATGATGACGGCCAGACCTACATGTATTATGGCGGCTGGAAGCACTGCAACGTGGTCAAGCTGTCAAAGAGCCTGACCCGACTTGAGCCTCTGGCGGACGGCGCCCTCTACAAGGAAATCACGCCGAGCCCCGACTATGTCGAGGGGCCCTTCATGGCCAAGCGCAAGGGCAGGTACTACCTCATGTGGTCCGAAGGCAGCTGGGTCGGGCCGGACTATCGGGTCGCCTATGCTGTGAGCGACAGCCCGACCGGTCCATTCAAGTCGATGGGCGTGATCCTGAAGCAGGACCCGGACGTGGCGACCGGCGCGGGCCACCATTCCGTTGTCCAGATACCCGGCACTGACGACTGGTATATTGTCTATCACAGGCGTCCGCTGGGCGAGACGAACTTCAATCATCGTCAGATCGCCATCGAAAAAATGATCTTCAACGAGGACGGCTCGATCCAGCCCGTCAAGCTGACCACGACCGGCGTGGCGCCTCGCCCTCTGAGCGCGACGTCCAGATAGTGTCGCGCGCCGCCAAGATCGCCGCCCTGTTCGGGCTTGCATCCATCCTGCCCGCCCTGAACGCGCTGGCCGCTTCGCCCATGCCGCCCGCCACGATTCTGTTCGGCGCCGCCTATTATGAGGAATATGAGCCGACCGACCGTCTGGCTCAGGACGTTGCGATGATGAAGGCGGCGCATATCAGCGTCGTGCGCATCGCCGAATCCACCTGGGCCACGCTGGAGCCGCGCGAAGGCGTCTTTGACTTCACCCATGTCGACCGGGTTCTGGACGCCATGGACAAGGCAGGCATCAAGGTGATCATCGGCACGCCCACCTACGCCATCCCCGCCTGGCTGGCCGCCGCGCATCCAGACGTACTGGTCACCACGCGAGAAGGCCATGCCCGGTACGGCGCGCGCCAGAATATGGACATCACCAGCCCCGTGTTTCGCCAGGCGGCGCAGCGGGTGATCGTGGCGCTGGTGGACCATGTCAAGGACCACCCCTGCGTCATCGGCTATCAGCTCGATAACGAGACCAAGTCCTATGGCGTCAGCGGCGCGGCTGTGCAGGCCCGGTTCAAGGGCTGGCTGCAGCAGCGCCACCCGGACCTGAACGAACTGAACGCCAGTTTCGGCCTCGACTACTGGAGCAATCGGGTCAATGACTGGAAGGACCTTCCCTCCACCGACGGCGCGGTGAACGCCAGCCTGACCACGGCCTTTGCAGAGTTTCAGCGCGGCCTGGTCAGCGAATATCTGCTCTGGCAAAACGCCCTGGTCCGCGCGCACGCCCGCCCTGACCAGTTTCTGACCCACAATTTCGATCTCGACTGGCGCGGATATTCCTATGGAATCCAGCCTGAGGTGAACCATTTTGACGCCGCCAAAGCCGTCGACGTGGCGGGCGTGGACATTTATCACCCCACTCAGGACCATCTGACAGGCGCTGAAATCGCCTTGGGCGGCGATCTGGCCCGCTCACTCAAGGGTGGTCGCAACTATCTGGTGCTCGAAACCCAGGCTCAGGGCTTTCCGGAATGGACGCCCTATCCCGGCCAGCTTCGGCTGCAAGCCTTCAGTCATCTGGCGTCTGGCGCCAGTATGGTCGAGTACTGGCACTGGGCGACGACACATAATTCGGTAGAGACCTATTGGCGGGGTCTGCTGGCCCAGGATTACCAGGCCAACCCCGCCTATGACGAAGCCGCCGCAATCGGTGCGGATCTGGCGCGATTGGGACCTCAACTGGCGGGGCTGAGGAAGCACAACGCCATCGCCGTCTATGTCAGTAATCGCGCCTTGAGCGGATTCAACGCCTTTCGCTTCGGCTGGACCTCGCCCCAGACCTATAATGACGTGCTGCGCCCGTTCTACGACGCACTCTATCGGATGAATGCGGAGGTCGACTTCATCGACCCCTCCGTCACCGACCTGTCGGGTTACAGGCTGATCGTGGCGCCCGCGCTCTATGAGGCCTCTGCCACGGAGATCGAGCGCCTGAACGCCTTCGCCAGGGCGGGCGGCCATCTGGTCTACACCTTCAAGAGCGGAGTATCGGACGAGAACCTGAAGGTGCGCTCAACTGTACAACCCGGCCTGATCAACGAGGCTGCGGGTGTAGCCTACAGCCAGTTCACCATCCCGGCGGGCGTGTCGCTTGAAGGCGATCCCTACAGGGCCGGCCCGGAGGCCAATAGAGCGCGCTGGTGGATGGAACTGCTCACCCCCACCACGGCAAAGGTTCTGGCGACCTACCACCATCCCGTCTGGGGCGCATACGCCGCGGTGACCCGCAACACCTATGGCAAGGGCGACGTGACCTATATCGGCTTCATGCCCAGCGACGGCCTGACGGACAAGATCATGCAGGAAGTCGTGCGCAGCGCCGGTCTGTGGGGCCCGGCCCAGGCCGACAGCTTCCCCGTGATCGTGCGCAGCGGAACCCTGGCCAATGGCCATGAGGTGCACTACCTCCTGAACTATTCGGCCACAGCCTCAACCGCCGCCTATGGATTCAAGGCGGGCGCTGACCTGTTGAGCGGCGCGCGCATCGACGCCA
>CAIOJR010000195.1 GCA_903858685.1 uncultured Caulobacterales bacterium
ACGGCACGCTGACGGACTCCAACGGCAAGAAGGTCGACTTCCGCAATGTCGTCCTGATCATGACGACCAATGCGGGCGCTTCGGACAATAACAAGGCCGGGATCGGCTTTGGCCGGGGCCGGATCACCGATGCGGACGAGGCGGCCATCAGCCGTCTGTTCACGCCGGAGTTCCGCAACCGTCTGGACGCCATCATCACCTTCAAGTCGCTGAACCCGGATATTATCCGCAGCGTGGTTCAGAAGTTCGTGATGCAGCTCGAGGCTCAACTGGCCGACCGTCATGTGACGATCGAATTGTCGGAAGACGCCGCCGACTGGCTGGCCAAGAACGGCTATGACGAACTCTATGGCGCCCGGCCTCTGGCCCGTGTCATTCAGGAGCACATCAAGAAGCCGCTCGCCGACGAAATCCTGTTCGGCAAGCTGGTGCGCGGCGGTCACGTCACCGTCGATCTGAAGGACGGCAAGCTGGTGTTCGATATTGACACAGGCGGTCCCGCCCAGACCGAGGACAGCTCCGACGATGCAGAGTCCGGCGAACCGGCTCTCGCGGAATAGTCGGCTGGGACAAGGCTGAAGATCATGGCGCCGCGGTCAGACCCTGACCGCGGCGCCTTTTCGTGTGCGGGGGGAGTCAGTCGTCGACGGCTTGGTTAACCTCTGTTAACGCTGAAAGGCCGGGACTGGCGCGCGACTTGCTGCCACGGGCGAGACCTGTCCCGTATCTGGAGCCGCCGCCGTGATCCTGCCCCTGTTGCTGACCGCCATCACCGCCTTTTCGCCCGCCAGCAGCGCGCAATCCGCCCGGCCCCTGTCCATCGCGGTGGCGCAGAATTGCGTGCTGACCGTGGTGCTGCAATGCGAGGTGGGCGCTGACGGCGCCGCAAAAGCCTGCAAGGTCGCGTCCGAAGATCCCAACAGCCTGGGCGCGGGGCAGGCGGCTCTGGCCATGAGCGCAGCTTTTCACCTCACCGCCCGCGAAGACGGCCAGCCTGTCTATGTGCCGGTCAGGATCAATACCGGGCAGTGCGCCGCGCAGCACTGAAACGCCCGGCCTTTTGAGGGCTTGGGCTCGACAGGGTTTCTCGGCTAAGGAAGAGGCTGATCGTCGTCTGTTCGGGAAGTCCGCCCATGTCCACCCCTGAAGACCGCCTCAAGGCCCTGGGCCTGACCCTGCCGACCCCTGTCGCGCCCGTGGCCAATTACGTGCCCTTCGTGCTGAGCGGTTCGCAACTTTTCATCTCTGGTCAGGTGTCGGTGGACGCTGACGGCGGCGTCAAGGGCACGGTCGGCGTTGATGTGGACGAGACGCTCGCCAAGGCCGCCGCGCGCCTTTGCGGGGTCAATCTGATCGCCCAGATGAACGCCGCGCTGGGCGACCTTTCGCGCGTGAAGCGGATCGTCAAGCTGGGCGGTTTCGTACAGGCCGGACCCGACTTCTTCGCCATACCCGCTGTGATCAATGGTTGTTCGGACCTGATGGTCGACGTGTTCGGCGACGCCGGACGCCATGCCCGCTCGGCGGTCGGCGTCTATCGTCTGCCGCTGAATTTCGCGGTCGAGGTGGATGCGGTGGTGGACGTCGCGTGATGCGCAAGGTTCCGCCCGGCATCGAAAGTTTCGGCGAAGCCTGGACCCGTCTCACCGGTCCCGCCTTCGCCCATCGCGGCCTCTGGACAAGCGACGCCGCGCCCGAAAACAGTCTGGCCGCCTTTCAACACGCCGTGGAGCGTGGTTTCGGTGTCGAGCTGGACGTGCGCCTCAGTGCGGACGGCGAGGCGATGGTCTTTCATGACGAGACCCTGTCGCGCCTGACCCCGGCCAGCGGCAAGGTCAGGGACTATGCGGCTCATGATCTGCAAAAGATCAGGCTGGGCCAGAGCGAAGAGACCATTCCGACCCTGGCCGAGGCTCTGGCGGTGATCGGCCATCATCAACTGGTGCTGGTGGAGCTGAAGACACCCGCAGGCGATGTCGGGCCTCTGGAAAAGCGGGTCAATGAGGTGCTGATCGACCACCGCGGCCCGGCGGCGGTGATCGGCTTCAACGCCTATAGCCACGCCTGGTTCGCTGACCATCATCCACACGTCATGCGCGGTCTGAACAGCCACGCCTATGCCGACGGCGAGGGGCGGATGTCGCGTGAGGCCGTGCAGAGCCTGCGCGCGCTGGAGCATGTCTCCATCGCCCGGCCGCATTTTCTGGCGCTCGGGCTCGACATGATGCCAAGCGCCGCCGCCGACGCGCATCGCAAGGGCGGCATGCCGGTCGTGGCCTGGACGGTGCGCCAGCCGGACCAGTGGACGAACCTTGCGGATCATTGCGACAACATGATCTTTGAGGGCTTCATCCCCTGATCTGACCCGCTTCGCACCAACGAAGCGGATCGGGGATTGATCTTGTGCGCGGGCGCCCCAACTGTTGTGCAGACCCTGCCTGACAGTCGAGACCTCCGTGACGATCAAGCCAGAGATTCACGTCCATTCCACCATCGCCGATATTGGGCGCGAGGCATGGGACGCCTGCACCGCGTCGCCGGACTACGCCGCCAATCCCTTCGTCTCGTTTGATTTCCTGGATGCGCTGGAGGCCAGCGGCTGCGTCGCTCCGCGCACGGGCTGGCGGCCGCAGCACCTGTCGGTGCACGATGAACAAGGCCGCGTGGCGGGCGTCATGCCGCTCTATCTGAAGAGCCACAGCCAGGGCGAATATGTCTTCGATCACAGCTGGGCCGACGCCTATCAGCGGGCTGGCGGACGTTATTATCCCAAATTGCAATGCGCCTCGCCCTTTTCACCGGTCACCGGGCCGCGGCTGATCACGCGCGCCGATACCGACCGCGAGGCGGCCGAACAGGCCCTGTTGGGCGGCGCGCTCACCCTCACTGAAAAGCTGTCCGCCTCCAGCCTGCACTTCACCTTTCTGACCGAGGACGAATGGACCCGGTGCGGCGCCTATGGCCTGTTGCAGCGGCAGGACCAGCAGTATCACTGGCACAATCAGGGCTATGCCGACTTTGAAGGGTTCCTGGCCGCCCTGTCGTCGAACCGGCGCAAGAATATCCGGCGCGAACGCAGGGATGCCCAGGCCGGACTGGAAATTGTGGCCTTGAGCGGCGCGGACCTTGCCGAGGCGCATTGGGACGCCTTCTACGGCTTCTATATGGATACGGGCGGGCGCAAATGGGGGCGCCCCTATCTGAACCGGGCCTTTTTCTCGCTGATGGGCGAGCGGATGGCGGATCGCGTGCTGCTGATCATGGCCAGACGCGATGGACGATGGATCGCGGGCGCGCTGAACCTTATGGGCGACGACTGCCTCTATGGCCGCAACTGGGGCTGTGTCGAGGACGTGCCCTTTCTGCATTTTGAGCTTTGCTATTATCGCGCCATTGAAGAGGCGATTGCGCGCGGATTGGCCCGCGTTGAAGCCGGCGCCCAGGGCGAGCACAAGATCGCGCGGGGTTATCTTCCGGCGGCCGTCTATTCCGCCCACTACATCGCCGACCTCGCCCTTCGCGAACCCGTCGCTGAGTATCTGGGCCGGGAGCGGGATGCGGTGCAACGGGAGATGGACTATCTGGCGGCGGAATATTCTCCATTCCGCAAGGGGTGAGGCGAGATCTGCCCCGCCAGCCGAGGTGCGGCATTTTCAGTCATGGGAGCGCCTGCTAGAGCTTGGCGGACAAGAGGAGGCATTCACCATGAGTCTGGACGGCGTCTACGACCCCGGCAATATCTTCGCCCGCATGATCCGCGGCGAAGTTCCCGCGCACAAGGTCTATGAGGACGATCAGGTTCTGGCCTTCATGGACCTGTTCCCGCAGACGCGCGGCCACACTCTGGTCATTTCCAAGACCAGCACGGCGCGCAATTTCCTGGAACTGGAGGTCGAAGCCATCGCCCCGCTGATGATCGGGGTGCAGAAGGTGGCGCGGGCTGTGCGCGACGCCCTCAATCCGGACGGCGTCATGGTCGGGCAGTTCAATGGCGCGATTGCGGGCCAGACCGTCTTCCACCTGCACTTTCACATCATTCCCAGATATGAGGGCGTGGCCATGGTCGGACATGGCAAGTCAGGCATGGCCGATCAGGCTGAACTGGCGGCTCTGGCCAGAGAGATCGCGGCGAAGTTGCCTGCATCACAGTAAATTTCAGAGACATCCGCAGATTTTCTGGTTTGCCTGACGGTGCGTAATGCGGCCTTAGCGTCCGCGCGCACAGTTGACAGGTGACGAATGGCCGGGTTCGCGTCCACGCGACCATTGGGAAGGGTGAAACGGGGAGAGGGCTGGCTGCGCCGGTCCGCCATTCCCGGCTTTGGGCTGACCTTCGGCGTGACGGCGACGGTGCTGTCGCTGGTCGTTCTGATTCCCCTGTCTGCGGTGGCGGCGCGGGCCCTGACCCTGTCGCCGGACGCCTTCCTCAAGGTGGCGTTCAGCGTCCGCGCGGTGGACGCCTACTGGCTGTCGATCTGGACCTCGTTGATCGCGGCCAGCCTCAATGGCGTGTTCGGCCTGGCGATCGCCTGGGCGCTGGTGCGGTACCGCTTTCCCGGAAAGATGGCGCTGAACGCGGTGGTCGATCTGCCCTTCGCCTTGCCGACAGCGGTGGCGGGCATTGCGCTGGCGACGCTCTACGCCAATACCGGCCTGGTTGGCGCCCTGTTGGAAAAGGTCGGGATCAAGGCCGCCTATAATCCTGTGGGCATCGTGATTGCGCTCACCTTTGTGGGCGTGCCGTTCGTCGTGCGCACCGTCGAGCCGATCCTGAAGGATCTTGCCGCCGATGTGGAGGAGGCTTCCGCAAGTCTGGGCGCGAGCCGTCTGCAAACCCTTGTGCGTGTTGTGGCGCCCGGCCTGGCGCCCGCCTGGCTGACGGGCTTCGCCATGGCGTTCGCCAGAGGGATTGGCGAATATGGCTCTGTGATCTTCATCGCCGGAAACATGCCGTACCGGTCGGAAATCGCGCCGCTTTTGATCACGATCCAGCTGGAACAGTTCGACTATGGCGCCGCCTCCGCCATTGCGCTGGTCATGTTGCTGATCTCGTTCGCCATGCTGTTGGTCATCAATGCGACCCAGGCCTGGATGAAGCGGAGCCGCGTGCGATGAGCGGCCAGACGCCAATCCGTCCCAATCAGGATCCTGGCTGGCTGCGCACCCTGATCCTGAGCACGGTCGTGCTGTTCATGAGCGTCATGGTGGGCCTGCCCCTGATCACGGTGTTCGCGGTGGGTCTGTCCAAGGGGCTGGGCCCCGCCATGGAGGCGATCCGCGAGCATGACGCCCTGGCCGCTGTCGGGCTGACCCTGTTCATCGCCGCCATCGCTGTGCCGTTCAATGCCGTATTCGGCGTCTGCGCCAGTTGGGCCATCGCCAAGCACAGCTTTCGCGGCAAAAGCTTTCTGGTCAGCCTGATCGATCTGCCGTTCAGCGTCTCGCCGGTGGTGGCGGGGCTGGTCTATGTGCTGGTGTTCGGGCTTCAGGGCTGGTTCGGGCCGTGGCTGATCGATCACAATATCAAGATCATCTTCGCTGTGCCGGGCATTGTACTGGCGACCGTCTTTGTCACCTTTCCCTTTGTCGCCCGTGAACTGATCCCGCTGATGGAAGCCCAGGGCAGCGATGAGGAAGAGGCCGCTGTGTCCATGGGCGCTTCGGGCCTGGCCACCTTCCTTCGCGTGACAGCGCCCAATATTCGCTGGGGCCTGATCTATGGCGTGCTGTTGTGCAACGCCCGTGCAATGGGAGAGTTCGGGGCGGTGTCGGTCGTCTCGGGCCATATTCGCGGCCAGACCACGACCATGCCGCTGCATGTGGAAATTCTCTACAACGAGTACGACTTTGTCGGCGCCTTCGCCGTTGCGGGGCTATTGTGCCTGATGGCTTTGGCCACGCTCGCCTTGAAAACGCTCGTCGAAATCGCCAGACCTGAGGTGGGCGGTCATGCCGTATGATCCCGAACTCCCGAGCGAGGCTCAGTTCATGACCTCTTCTGCTCATTCCTCTGACGCTGCGCGCGCGCCGGTGGAAATCCGCGCCGCCGGAATCTGCAAGTCCTTCGCCCGTCATCCCGCCTTGAACGATGTCAGTCTGGATGTGCGCCCTGGTGAGTTGTTGGCGCTTTTGGGTCCGTCGGGGTCGGGCAAGACCACGCTGCTGCGTGTTATCGCCGGGCTGGAGTTTCCCGAAGACGGCCAGATCCTGTTTGACGAGACCGACGTGACCTTCGCCGCCGCGGCAGCTCGCGGCGTCGGCTTCGTATTTCAGCAATATGCGCTGTTTCGTCATATGACGGTGGCGCAGAACATCAGCTTTGGTCTGGATGTGCGCAAGGGCGGCGCGCGACCCGACAAGGCCGAGCGCGCGCGCCGGGTCGAGGCCCTGCTCAAACTTGTGGAGCTAGAGGGGCTCGGCGGTCGCCATCCCGCGCAACTGTCCGGCGGCCAGAGGCAGCGTGTGGCCCTGGCCCGGGCGCTTGCGGTAGAGCCTCGCGTGCTGTTGCTGGACGAACCCTTTGGGGCGCTGGACGCCACCGTGCGCAAGTCCCTGCGCCGGGAACTGCGCCGCATCCATGACGCGACCGGCGTGACGACTGTTTTCGTCACACATGATCAGGAAGAGGCGCTGGAGCTGGCTGACCGCGTGGCGGTGATGAGCCGGGGACAGCTGGAACAGGTCGGAACGCCTGCCGAGGTCTACGCCCATCCGTCCAGCGCCTTTGTCGCCGGGTTTGTCGGTGACGCGAACCGCTTCTGCGGGCAGATGCTGCATGGCCGGTTCACCAGCGGCGCGCTGTCAGTCTCTGCGCCGGGCGTCGCCGACGGGGCGGCTGAGGCGTTTATTCGACCTCATCACTTCGAAATGGCGACGGACGACCTGTCCGGCGATTCCGTCACAGCTCGCCTTGAGCGTCTTGTCGCCAATGGTCCCTATGCGCGGTTGGAGGCGCGGTTGACCGATGGCCGGATCGTGGACGCCATCGCCTCTCACGCCCAGTTGGGCGACCTGCCGCCGGCTGGCGGAGAAATCGTGCTTAAAATAACCGGCGGCCACGTTTTCGCCTCCGCATAAGTCTTTGATGCACATTGCCTACGGGTGACAGGCGCCTGTAACGGCGCTAAGGGTTCTGTGCAGGATGGCGGCGGCAGGTGAAAAGGCGCGTGAGGGGCTTGAGACGATATTCAGTCGCCCTGATTGCGCTTAACCTCATGGCTGGTTCAGCCCTGGCCGCAGCCGAGCACAAGGCCATCGTCCAGGGTGTCGATAACAAGGCGCTGCGCGAAGAGATCGAGCGTGCTGTGGGCGATGCGCGCGAGCCCGCCACCACGCGCATCGAAGCCCGGCGTCGCGCCCGCGACGCTCAGGAAGCCGCCGAGCAATTGCTGCGCTCGGAAGGTTATTATGACTACTCCATCGAGACAGACATAGCTGACGGCGACCACCCTCAGGGTCTGATCAGGATTACACTGGGACCGCGTACACGGTTCAACCAGATCAATATCAACTGGCTGAAGGATCCGCCCGACGAGGATTCGGTCAAGGCGTCATTTGACGCGCTCGACCTGAAATCCGGCGGGGCTGCCCGGGCCGCCGATGTCCTGGCCGGGCAGGGGCGCATTATTGCGGCCCTTGAAAGTCGCGGCTATGCCGACGCTGCGCCGCAGGAGCCGGACGTGGTTGTGGATCACGCCGACAACACCATGAACCCGACCATGGAGATTCAGTCGGGACATCTGGTGCATATGGATGGTCTGGTGTTCACCGGGCCAAAGGGGCGCACGGATCTGCGCTTCGTCACGAAGCTGGCGCCCTGGAAGGCGGGTCAGGTCTATTCGCCCACGGCCATTGCGGAGTTGGAACGCCGACTGCTGGATACTGGCGTCTATGACAGCGTCACGGTGTCTCTGGCCCCCAGACCTGTGTCCGACGACCCAAAGGTCGCCGATGCGCCAAGGCAGATCGAGGTGGGCATTGTTGAGCGATCCAAGCACACCCTGGACTTCAGCGCCGGCTACTCCACCAGCGAAGGGACGGATTTCGATGTTCGCTGGTCCGACTATAACCGGTTCAATCGCGCCGACACGCTGACCTACGAGGCGCGCCTGGCCCAGATCGACAGCCGGATCGGGTTGGAATGGTCCCTGCCGCACTTTCTCAGCGCCGGTCAGACGCTGAAGAACACGGTCGACTATTTCCGCACCGTCGCCCCGGCCTATACCGAGCAGGGCGCGCTCCTGGGCGCGGATCTGACGCGGCGGTTCCAGACCACCAGCTATTTCACGCGCGGCGTGTCCTTCACCTCCTCCACGGTGAACGACAAGGAGACCGGCCGTGTCAACATCCTGACATTGCGTGTGATCGGCGCCTTGTCGCTCGACCGCTCCGACAATCCGCTCGACCCGCGCAAGGGTTGGAAGTTGGAGGCCCACATCACCCCGACCGCCATTACGGGCGACGAAAGCCTGGCCTATGTGAAGACCCAGGCCCAGGTGACCGGCTATCTGCCGATGGACGCCGACAAGCAGACTGTATTGGCCGGACGTGTTCATCTGGGCTCGATCATTGGCGGCGGCGTGCCCGATGTGACGGCGACTGCGGCCAGCCGTTCCGTGCCGGCCGCAGACCGCTTTTTTGCAGGCGGCGGCATGTCGGTGCGCGGTTTTGAATATCAGTCCATCGGGCCGCATTACGCCGACAATACGCCGGTTGGAGGACTGTCTCTGGCGGAGGCTTCCGTTGAAGTGCGACACCAGTTCGGCACGAGCCCCTATGGCGCGGTCCTGTTTCTCGACACAGGCTCCGTGGGGTCTGGTTTTTCGCCGGATCTGAGCCATGTAGACACTGCCGTCGGCGTCGGCTTTCGGTATCATCTGAACTTCGCACCCATTCGGGCGGACCTGGCCTTTCCGCTGCAGCGCCCCTCAGGCGCCAGCCAGCAGTCTTTCCAGGTCTATCTCAGTATTGGCCAGAGCTTCTGACGGTAGCCATCCTTGACAGACCTGCCGCCAGAACCAGACCTGAACGCACCCGTCGCGGAGGATATTCTGCCTCCGCCGGGATCGAATTGGGTGGGCCAGACCCTGAAATGGTTTGGCGCCATCCTTGTGATCCTGCTTGCGGCCCTGGTCGGCGTTCGGATCGGCGTGCAGACCGATCCGGGTCGCCAGATGGTGCTGAGCCTGATCGAGGGGCTGCCGCTCGGCCCCGTCGGACGGCTGCATGTTGAGGGGCTGAGCGGCGACGTTCTGGGCGACTTCACGGTGCGCCGCCTTCAGGTGGTGGACAGCAAGGGCGCCTGGCTCGATGCAAATGACGTCGCCATGCGCTGGTCGTCGACCGAGCTTCTAGCGCGACGACTTCATATCCAGGCCTTGCAAGCCTCGCGCATCACCATGCTTCGCCAGCCGATCCAGGAAAAGCGTTCACCCGCGCCGGGGGGCGGACGCCTGCCGGTCGCCATTATTGTGGATCAGCTTCGCGCGCGGATCGAGACAAGGCCAGAGGCGACGGTGCGCCAGGGGCTTTGGGACCTGGAGGCCCAGTTTACCGTTCGCCGCAGCGGTTCAGCCGCCGGGTTGATCCGCGCCTCCAGCCGTCTGCACTATGGCGACGGCGTGGCTGCGCGCTTCAAGATCGGCGGGCAGGATCGGGTGGAGCTGAAGGCGGAGGCGCTGGAGGCGGCTGGCGGCGCGCTGGCGGGCGCCCTTGGTCTGCCGGCGGACAAGGCGTTCAGCGTGCGCGCCGACGCCGACGGGGTCATGAGCGCGGCCAAGTTGAGGGTTGTCACCCGCTCGGGCTTGGAAACGCCGCTGACGATTGACGCCAGCTGGGGCAAGGACGGCGCGACGATCGACGCCTTCGCCCGCCTTGCGGCGTCTCGGCTGACGCAACGCTTTGCTGAGCGGATCGGGTCTGAAGCCCATCTCACCCTGACGACCCGACATGCCCGTGGCGACATGTACGCCGCCGACCTTTCCCTGAAGGGGCAGTTCGCCAGCCTGACGGCTCATGGTCCGTTCAACATGAAGGCCCGGCGGGCGGACAGGATGGATGTGGCGGTGAGCGTGGACAAGCTGTCCAAATGGTGGGTGCCGATCCCGACTATTGGCGCCACCCATACGCATGGCCTTCTGAGCGGCTCGCTCGACCATTTCGCCTACAAGGCCGATCTCCTGGGCGAGCAGATCGAGCAGAACGGCTATATGCTGGCCAGGCTGGCGGGTCCGGGGGAACTGACCTTCGAGAAGGGCGAATTCCGTCTGGTGGCTGACCTCAAGGGGCAGGGCGGCGGGGGAGAGCACAGCCTGCTCTGGACGCTGCTGGGCGCTGCGCCAACGGTTCATATGGATGGCGGACGCATTCCGGACGGGCATTATCTGTTCCGCGCCCTGAAGGTTCACGGCAGCCATCTGGACATGGAGGGCGACGGCGGCATGGCGCTCCTGGGCGGCTTCTCGTTCAAGGGCAAGGCCGTGGTGACCGGCATCGGTTTGGGCAAGGCGGGCAAGGGAACCCTGACCGGCGCCTGGCTCGCAGCCCTGCCCAAGGGCGCGGAAGACTGGAACCTGAGCTTTGACGCGCGAGGCCAGTCTCTGGTGACCGGCGCTGCGGAGTTTGATCGGCTGATGGGACCTGCGCCAGTGGTGACAGGCAAGGCGCAGTGGACAGCCCGTGGACTTGAGGTGTCCCGCACGGTCGTAACCGGCGGCGCTATTGACGGCGAGCTGCATGGCCTGCTGAACCGCGACGGCGTGCTGGCCTTCGATCTGGACTGGAGCGCCGTAGGGCCTTTTGGCGTGGGTCCGGTGGAGTTTGCGGGCGCTGCGCACGGCACGGGCAAGGTGAGCGGCAGCGTGGAGGCGCCCCGCGCTGATCTGGCGGCCGAGCTGACCAGCATTGATATGGGCCGCATGGTGGTCAAGCCCGCTCGGCTGGATCTGGTCTTCATCAAGGCCGACAGGTCGGTCGACGGCGCGGTGTCGATCACCGGGCGTAGCAATTTTGGCGATGCGACAGCCAAGTCGGCTTTTCGCATCACCGATGCGGGGCTGGAGCTCCACGATATCGCCGCCGATGCGGGCGGGGTGAAGGTGTCGGGGGCCATTACCCTGATTGATGGCCAACCCTCGGTCGCGGATCTGACGGTCGCGGCCACGCCAGGCGCCTTCCTGACCAGCGGGCGGCTCAACGGTGTTGTGAAGATCACCGGAACCGGTCCCGAGGCCACAGCCGCCGTGCAGGTGGAGGGGCAGAATCTGGCGGTCGAGGGCATGACCGGCGCGGTGCATCGCCTCAAGCTGAATGCGCACGGCCCTCTGTCAAACCTGCCCTTCGACGTGCTGGCGGAAAGCAACGACCCCTTTGCATGGAAGTTTCAGGGCGGCGGCGTGTTCAACAATCTCCACGGGCCGGAAGTCACGCTCACCGGGGCTGGCAAGGTGCGCAAGTCGGATTTCAGGCTGCTCGAGCCCGCCCTGATCCGCATGGCGGAGCATGATCGGGCCCTGAAAGTGAAATTCGCCCTGTCGGGCGGGCAGGGCGCGGTTGATGCGCGTCTGGTGGGCGACGCCCTGACGGGACACGCCTCGGCTTCGGGCATCAGCCTGCAGGGGCTCACGGAAGACTATCTGGGCGTGGTCAGCGGTTCGGCCGCCTTCGAGGGGCGTGGCGCGCATCTGGAAGGGACGCTTGACGCTGTGCTCGATGGCGCCCGCAGTCGCGACGCGCCAGTGGAAATGGCCATGACGACCGAGCTCAAGGCCACGGTCTCGGATCACAGGCTGCATATCGACGCCGGAGCGCACAATGCGCATGGCCTTCAGTCAAACATCGTGCTGGACCTGCCGGCGGAGGCCGCAGCCGATCCGTTCCGCATCGCCATTGACCGCACCAGAGCCGTATCGGGCTCATTCAGCACAGAGGGAGAGCTTCGGCCCCTTTGGGATCTGCTGGCGGGCGGGGACCGCTCCTTGTCTGGCAAGGTGTCCGCGCACGGCGCGTTGAGCGGCCCTTTGAACAAGCTGCGCGCCACCGGCGACGCCACCCTGACCGGCGGGGCGTTTCGCGACGCCGCAACGGGATTGGTGTTGAAGGATCTGGATATCGCCGCGGCCTTTGACGAGGATAAGGTGGACGTGCGCCAGTTGAGCGCGACCGACGGCCATGGCGGCGGCGTCAAGGGCGACGGGGTGGTCAGTCTGTCGCTTGACGGGGCCTCGACCCTGAAGCTTGTGCTGAGCCGTTTCCAGTTGATGGACACTGAAGTGGGCAAGGCCCAGGCCTCGGGCGCGGTCACAGTGACGCGCGACCAGTCGGGCTTTGCGCAACTTTCCGGGGCCCTCACGGTCGACCGGGCGGATATCGCCGCCAATCCGCCGACCCCGACCGGGGTGGTGCCGCTGAAGGTGCGGGAGATCCATCTGGTGGCGCGGGAGGGCGAGGATGCGCCCCAGCCGCGGACCAGTCCCTTGCAGGTGGCCTTTGATGTCACGATCAAGGCGGCGCGCGGAATTTTCGTGCGGGGCAAGGGGCTTGACGCGGAATTGTCGCTCGACAGCCATGTCGGCGGCGACAGCGTGCATCCGACCCTGACCGGTGTCGCGCGACTGATCCGGGGTAGTTACGATTTTTCGGGCAAGCGTTTTGATTTTGATGAACTGGGCACCGTGCATCTGGGCGCCACGCCGGAGACGATCCGTCTGGACCTGACCGCCCAGCGGGTCGACACCGGTCTGACCGCCCTGATCAAGGTCGGCGGCACGGCGGCCAAGCCAGAGATCACCCTGACCTCGATCCCGGTCCGGCCTCAGGACGAGATTCTGTCGCGCGTGTTGTTCGGGGTGTCAGCCGCCCAGCTTTCACCGTTCGAGGCGGCGCAGCTGGCCTCGGCCCTGACCTCTCTGGCGACGGGCGGTGGTTTCGATATCATCGGGGGCCTGCGTCAGTTCGCCCGTCTGGACCGATTGTCGCTGGGCGTCGACCAGACGACGGCCAGTCTGCCCGGCGTCAAGCAGGCGACGACCATTTCTGGCGGCAAGTATCTGACGGATAATGTCTATGTGGAGCTGACCGGCGGAGGGCGCACCGGACCGTCCGCCCAGGTCGAGGTGCGTATTCAGCGCAATCTGTCGGTCATTTCCCAGGTCGGCACGCAGGGGGACGCCAGCCTTTCCGTGCGATTCCGCCAGAATTACAAATAGCGTCTAATGGGTGATGTGCGGCAAAAGCCGATACTGACCGCCCTCAAAACCCGAGAACATCATCGACGTCTGAGGATGGGATACGGGTTCGCCTGAGGTGTCGGGCAAGAGGTTCTGCTCGGAAACATAGGCCACATATGGGCCCTGCTCATTTTCCGCCAGCAGGTGATAGAAGGGTTGATCCTTGCGCGGCCTTATTTCCTCGGGAATGGCCTGCCACCATGCCTCTGTATTGCCGAAGGTGGGATCGACGTCGAAGATGACGCCCCGAAACGGAAAAATCCGGTGACGGACCACCTGGCCGATCTGGAATTTTGCGACCGCGATATTCATGACATCATCCTGCACCCCTTCATATGACGGTTCGGTGAACGGCGCAAAACTCTGCGCTTCATCTTTCAGCTATTGTTTGTGAAACCGGTGGCGGGGCTTTGCGCAAGGTGGATGTATTGCTAGGCTCCGCAGCGAAGCAAGACGAGAACGGCGTGCGCCTCCGCCGTCGTTGGTCGATCTTGGGAGAAGGTGCCGCCCATGACGCAGGCGCAACGGACCAGCGGGGAGCGAACGGGCGACGGCGCCCCTCGTTCACCTGCGCGCGCCGCTGACGGCCCTGTTTCCCATGATCATGACGCGCCCCTGTTCGCCGCCATTGATCTGGGCACCAATAATTGCCGACTTCTGATCGCCAGTCCGTCCGGGAGAAGCTTCCGCGTGGTCGAAGCCTTTTCACGGATTGTCCGGCTGGGTGAAGGGCTGTCGCGCACTGGCCAACTGGACCCCGCCGCGATGGACCGGGCGATTGGCGCCTTGCAGGTCTGTGCGGAAAAGGTGCGCCGTCGCAAGCCGCTTCGTATCCGCGCCGTCGCCACCCAGGCCTGTCGCTCCGCCGAGAATGGGTTGGAGTTTGTAAGCCGGGTGGAGGCGGAGACCGGCCTTCGCCTGAACATCATCGCACCGCGCGAAGAGGCGCAATTGTCGGTCGCGGGCTGCCTCACCCTTCTCGACCGCAGCGCAGACGCCGCGCTTGTGGTGGATGTCGGCGGCGGCTCCACGGAGCTTTCATGGGTCGATCTGACGGATCAGCGGCTGGATCAGGCGCACAAGCTGCCGCACAGCCGCCTGCCGATCCGGGCCTGGATCTCCATTCCGGTCGGGGTCGTCACCCTGGCTGAGCGGTTTCCGGAGGGCGACTGCGGCGACGAGGTCTGGTTCCGCGCCATGGTTGATCACATCAGGGACGAGATCACGCCCTTCACCATGGCCGATCCCATGCGGCCCATTTTTGACGCCGGGCGTGCGCATCTGGTCGGGACTTCCGGGGCGATCACCTCGCTGGCGGGGATGCATCTGGGGCTCAAGCGCTACGAACGCGCTCGGGTCGACGGTCTGTGGCTGACGCGATCGGATTGCGATGCAGCGGCGCAGGGGTTGTTGCGCCTGGATGCGGCGGAGCGCGCCGCCCAGCCCTGTATCGGCCCGGACCGCGCTGATCTGGTGCTTGCCGGCGCCGCCATTTTGCAGGCTGTGCAAGAGCTTTGGCCGTGCGAGCGCGTCCGCGTGGCCGACCGGGGACTGCGCGAGGGCCTGTTGCTTTCGCTGATGTCTGAACGGCCGAACCGGCGTCGAAGGCGTCGCCGATCCGGCCCCAAACTCAACGCGCTCCAGCCCGCCTGAGCCGTCGGGTCTGGGCCTGACGATGCGGCAGTCTTGCCGATCATCCGATTAGAGACTATATGAACCTGTAGGTTATGCTCAACTATAGCATAACCTGTCCCGCCCGCCGACGCGCCTTCGCATCTGGCGGTCTTTTCGGGGCCTGGAAATGCTCAATTTGAGCATAAGGAGGCGGTGATGCATGACGGATTTGCCATGGATACGGACAGGGCGGCGTCCCCAGAGCCCGTTTTCGCCTTCACCCCGGAGGTCGAGGCTGAGACCGCGCCGCTTTGGCGCCGGCTGAAGTCCCACATCACGCCCCTGGAATGGCGCGCCCATGCGCCTTTGATCGCCAAGATCAACCGGCTCAAGCGGCAGAAGGGCGCCGTCATCCTGGCTCATAATTACATGACGCCGGATATTTTCCACGGCGTGGGTGACTATGTGGGCGACAGTCTGGGTCTGGCGCGAGAGGCTGCGCGTTGCGACGCGAAGATCATCGTTCAGGCCGGCGTGCATTTCATGGCCGAGACCTCCAAGGTGCTCTGCCCGGAAAAGACGGTGCTGATCCCGGATCTGCTGGCTGGATGCAGCCTGGCCTCGTCGATCACCGCCGCGGATGTCCGCCTGATCAAGCAACGCCATCCCGGCCTGCCGGTCGTGACCTATGTGAACACGACCGCCGATGTGAAGGCCGAGACCGATGTCTGCTGCACCTCGGCCAACGCTGTGCAGGTGGTGGAGCATGTGGCGCGAGAATGGGGCGTGGATCGGGTGATCCTGATCCCGGACGAGTTCCTGGCGCGGAATGTGGCCCGCCAGACCCATATAGGCGTCATTGCCTGGAAGGGGCGCTGCGAGGTGCATGAGCGCTTCACTGGCCAGGACATTCTGGATCTGCGCGCCGCCTATCCCCAGGCCGAGATTCTGGCGCATCCCGAATGCCCCACAGAGGTGATCGAACTTAGCCATTTCACGGGCTCGACCGCCGCCATGAACGACTATGTGCTGACAAGAAAGCCCAGACAGGTGGTGCTGATCACCGAATGCTCCATGGCGGACAATGTGGCTGTGGATGCGGTGGAGACCGAATTTGTTCGGCCCTGCAATCTGTGCCCGCACATGAAGCGCATCAGCCTTCGGAACATCTATGAGGCCCTTCTGCATGACCGTTACGAGGTCACGGTCGAGGCGGACGTGATCGTGCGCGCCCGCGCTGCTGTGCAGCGCATGATCGACATGCCGCCCCCGTCTACGCCGGCGCGCTACGACCTGGTCAAGGCGCGTCATCATGTGGACGTGGAATTGATCTGAACGAAGCCGTAATCCGGTCCCCTCGCAGGAGCGCGCCCATGGCCGCCGCCTTTGACAGACTAGATTTTGACGGAGTGCTGGTGCTCGGCGCCGGCCTTGCGGGCCTGTCTGCGGCCCTGGCCGCATCGCCGCGGCCGGTTCTGGTGATGTCTGCGGCCGCGCTGGGCGACGGCTGTTCGTCGGCCTGGGCGCAGGGCGGCGTCGCCGTGGCCCTGTCGCCGGACGACAGCCCGTCCTTGCACGCCCAGGACACCGTCGCCGCAGGGGCTGGGCTGGTCGACCCGGAACGCGCGGCTCGGTTGACTGCTGAGGGGCCTGAAGCGGTCATGCGCCTGATTGCGTTCGGCGCGCCCTTTGACCGGGACGCCGATGGTCATCTGGTGCAGAGCCTGGAAGCTGCGCATGGGCGCGCCCGGGTGGCGCGGGTCAAAGGCGATCAGGCGGGCGGGGCGATCATGACCGCCGTAACGCGCGCCGCCCTGGCCGATCCTGCGATTGATGTCTGGAGCCAGGCCAGAGCCCGGCGACTGCTGAAGGACGCCAGCGGTCGTGTCCGCGGCGCGCTGGTCGAGCGCGAGGGCGGCGTCATGGTCGCTGTGACGGCGAGCGCGGTGGTGCTGGCGACCGGCGGCGTCGGCGGCCTCTATGCGGACACCACAACCCCCGCCGCTGTTCGCGGCGAAGGACTGGGTCTGGCGGCCCAGGCGGGCGCCGTCATCACGGATGCAGAATTTGTGCAGTTCCACCCCACCGCCATGGACTTCGGACAGGACCCTGCGCCTCTGGCTACGGAAGCCTTGCGCGGCGAGGGGGCGCGTCTGATCGACCGCGATGGCCATCCCTTCATGGCCGCCCATGATGTGCGTGGGGAACTGGCGCCGCGCGATGTGGTGGCCCGCGCCATCCACCGCCAGCGCGCGACAGGCGGCGGCGCCTTTCTGGACGCCAGGTCTGCCGTCGGCGCCCACTTTCCCGAGGCCTTTCCCGCGGTGTTCGCGGCCTGCATGGCCAATGGTCTTGATCCGCGCAATGCGCCCATCCCGGTCGCGCCCGCCGTCCATTATCATATGGGCGGGGTGGAGACCGATGAAGACGGCCGCACCAGCCTTGCAGGCCTTTACGCCGCCGGGGAGTGCGCCAGCGCAGGCGTGCACGGCGCCAACCGTCTGGCTTCGAACTCGTTGCTTGAAGCCGCCGTGTTCGGCGCGCGCGCGGGTCGCGCCGCCGCATTGGAGGTCGATCCGGCGACCGAGCCCTTGGCTGCCCGACCGGCGCCGGACCTTGCGCCCTCTGCCTTGAAGCGATTGCGCGACGCCATGAGCCGCGATGTTGGGGTGGAGCGTGACGCGGGCGGGTTGAGTCGCGCGCTGGGTGTGATCAGGGCGCTCGAAGCCGCCCATGGCGACGCCCCAACCCTGACCTGCGCCCGGCTGATCGTTGAAGGCGCCCTGGCCCGGCGCGAGAGCCGGGGCGCACATTTCCGGCTGGACTTTCCAGAGACGGACGCCATTCCCGTGCACAGCCGCACGACCCTGACCACAGCCCCAGAGCCTGCGCCGCCCGGCGATGGCGTGAGATCCTTTGATCATGTTCCTGCCTGACATACTGATCCGCCCGATTGTCGAACACGCTCTGGCGGAAGATCTGGGACGCGGCGGCGACCTGACCGCCGAACTGATCCCGGTCGGGACGCGGCTCCAGGCGGTCTTCGCCGCACGAAAGCCGGGGCGCGTTGCGGGCATTGCATGCGCGCGGCTGGCGATCCGCGCGCTTGATCCTACAGCCCATCTTGCGGCGTCACGGGTGGACGGGGACGCCGTGTCGCCCGGGCAGGAAATCATCCGGGTCGAGGCGGATGCGCGGGCGCTGTTGTCAGCCGAGCGGACCGCCCTGAACCTGATGGGCAGGCTGTCCGGCATTGCGACCCTGACAGAGGCCTATGTGAAGGAAGCGGCGGGGACAAAGGCGGTCATTGTCGACACGCGCAAGACGACGCCTGGCCTGAGGGCGCTGGAAAAGTTCGCGGTCCGCTGCGGCGGCGGGGTCAATCACCGGTTCGGGCTGGATGACGCCATTCTGATCAAGGACAACCATATTGCGGCCTGCGGCGGGGTGGCCGGGGCCCTCACCCGCGCGCGCGCCGTAGCGGGGCACCTGACCCCGATCGAGGTTGAGGTCGACACGCTGGAGCAGCTGGACATTGCGCTTGCCTTCGCGCCCGACGTGATCATGCTCGACAACTTCACGCTGGATGATCTGCGCGCTGCTGTCATTCGCACAGCCGGTCGGGTCAAGCTCGAGGCGTCAGGCGGGGTGACGCTGGAGACGGTGCGCGCCATCGCTCTGACTGGCGTGGACGCGATCAGCGTCGGCGCCCTGACCCATTCCGCGCCCGTGCTCGATATCGGTCTGGACGCCGTCTGAGCGGCGGGGCTGGAGCAAAATCCCATAGGATTAGAGCGTTCTCTGCGACGAACCGGCGCCCGCTGCGTCGGAAAGGCCTTATACCAACCTGCGAGAATTCTGACTCTCGGGGGATTCCCTTGAGGGCCGAAGCACGATTCGATTCGCCATCCGGAGGTGTCCGACATGGCGACTGCGATATTGCTTCGAACCGACTACGACGCCCAAAGTCTGCGAGCGCTTGCCCGCCGAAGTCGAGACGCTCGGCAGGTTCGCCGACTATTGGCATTGGCCGCCGCCTATGACGGGGCCGCCAGGGCTGAGGCGGCGGCCGTCGGGGGCATGGATCGCCAAACTCTTCGGGATTGGGCATTGCGGTTCAACGCGGAAGGCCCTGACGGTCTGATCTCGCGCAAGGGCGCCGGAGCCAAGCCGAAGCTGAACCCTGAGCAGCTGGCGGCGCTGATCCAACTCGTCGAACAGGGGCCCCTTCCTGCGATTCACGGTGTTGTCCGTTGGCGGTTGGTCGATCTTGCCGGCTGGATCTACGACGAATACGGCGTGTCTCTGGACACGACCCGTCTGGGGCGGATCCTCAAAAACCTGGGCTATGGCAAGCTCTCGGCCCGGCCCCGGCACCGCGGCCAGAACGAATATGCGCTTGAGGATTTTAAAAAAACTTCCCCGCCAGGATCGAAGAGATCAGAGACAATCTCCCCGATGGCACTGAAATCGAACTCTGGTGGCAGGACGAAGCCCGCATAGGTCAGAAGAACAAGATCACCCGGCGTTGGGCGAAGCGCGGAACGCGTCCGTCAGCCCTAAAAGATCAGCGAACCCAATGGGCCTACATCTTCGGCGCCATCTGCCCTCAAACCGGCGCCGCCGCCGGCATGGTCATGCCCTATTGCGACAGCCACGCCATGAACGCCCATCTCGCCGAAATCAGCAGACAGATCGAGCCCGGACGTCACGCCGTTCTGATCCTCGATCAGGCCGGCTGGCACACAACCAAGGCCTTGGACCTTCCCGACAACATCACCCTGCTGCCGTTGCCGCCAAGATCGCCAGAACTCAACCCGGTCGAAAACCTCTGGCAGTTCATGCGGGACAACTACCTGTCCAATCGCATCTTCAAGAACTACGACGATATCGTCGATCACTGCTGCGAAGCGTGGAACAAAATCGCAGACCAGCCCTGGCGCATCATGTCCATCGGACTCCGGGACTGGGCCCACCGGTATTAATCAACGCAGGTTGGTATTAGAGGTTGAGCGGGCCGGCGAGGTCTCGGCATGAAGTCGCCGCCCTCGTCGGACGACGCCGCTGTCGGCTACAAGAAACCGCCGACGAAGTCTCAATTTCAGGCAGGTAAATCAGGAAATCCTTCCGGGCGTCCGAAGGCCGCCAAACCGAAAGCTGTTGGCGGCTTCGATAAGATGTCCGCGATCATCCTTGAGGAGGCCTACCGCGAGGTCGAGGTCAAAGAGAACGGCGTCACAGTCCGGATGCCGGTCATCCAGGCGACCTTGAGGAGCATCGCGCTCCACGCCGCCACCGGCAATCGCAAGGCCCAGGAGCTCTTTGTGAGGTTGGTGACCTCAACGGAATCCGGCCTGATGAAGGCGAGCCTCGAAGTGATGCAGGCGGCT
>CAIOJR010000196.1 GCA_903858685.1 uncultured Caulobacterales bacterium
AATGACCCGGGGCTCTGCGATCAGGGCGCGGGCGATGGCGATGCGTTGACGCTGGCCGCCGGAGAATTCGTGCGGATAGCGGTCGGCGTGCTCCGGCGACAGGCCGACCTCCATGAGGATAGCTTCGACCTGATTCCTCCTTGCTACGTCATCCAGATTCGGCGCCGCCAGATCAAGCGGTTCCGCCACGATTTTTTCCACCGTCCAACGCGGGTCCAGACTGTCGAACGGGTCCTGAAACACCGCCTGAATCTGCGAGCGCAGCTTGCGACGCGACGCCGGGTCGGCATGGCTGAAGGCCTCGCCGATCAGCCGGACTTCGCCCGCCTGAGGCGGCTCCAGCGCCAGCAGTGTGCGGGCGAAGGTGGTTTTGCCAGAGCCGGACGCCCCCACCAGCGCCACGATCTCCCCCCGGTGCAGAAACAGCGAGGCGTCGTCCAGAACGCGGCGCAGGGCGGGGGCTGCAAACGGATGCGGCCGAGCTTCGGCGTAGTCACGAGACAGGTTGAGCGCCTCCAGAACCGCCGGTTCATGACGCCGCCTCGGACGCGCCGGGTAGGGGCTGGGACGCGCCGCCGCCAACAGGGCTTTGGAATAGGGATGGCTCATATGGTCGAACAGGGCCAGGGTCGGACCGCTTTCCACCACCTTGCCCGCCTGCATGATGGCCACCCGGTCCGCAATCTGGGCGGCAAGGGCAAGATCATGGGTGATGAACAAAAGCCCCGCCTGATCTTCGCGCGTCAACTGGGTCAGCAGGGCGACAATCTCGGCCTGGGTGGTGACGTCGAGCGCGGTGGTCGGTTCGTCGGCCAGAATCAGGCGGGGCTTGAGAGCGATGGCCATGGCGATGGCGGCGCGTTGCCTCTGCCCGCCCGACAACTGGTGTGCAAAGCGCTCCGGCGTCACGCCTGAGCCAAGCAGGCCCACCCGTCCCAGCATGGCCCGGGCTGTGGCGCGAGCCTCAGCCCGGGTGCAGCGTCTGTGCTGGCGCACCGTCTCCGCAATCTGGTCCCCGATCGACATCACGGGATTGAGCGCGGTCATCGGTTCCTGGAACACCATGCCGATGGCGCCGCCGCGAACAGATTGCAGATCTTTCTCGCCCAGCTCGCTCAGGTCCTGTCCGTTCAGGCGAATCGCGCCCGTCTGGGTCAGGCCGGGCGGCGCAAGGCGCAGGATGGAATAGGCGGTCAGGGACTTGCCTGACCCGCTCTCTCCCGCCAGCACGACGATTTCACCGGCGTCGACAGACAGGCTCAGTTGGTCGACCAGCACCAACGGACCAGACTGAACGCGCAGGTTTTCGATCTGGAGCAAGGACATGGCCTAGCGCCGCCGCCGGGCGCGGGGGTCGAACAGGCGCGCGAGCCCGTCGCCCGCCAGGGTCAGACCAAGCACGGTGACGACCAGGGCGGCGCCGGGAAAGGCCGCCAGCCATGGCGCCTGGCCCGCCAGGGTCTGGGCCTCCGCCAGCATCCGGCCCCAGCTGGGCTGAGGCGCCTGGGCGCCCAGTCCGACATAGGACAGGGCGGCGTCGGCGGTGACGGCCAGAGACAGCTGAATCGCACCCTGAATGATCAGTCCGCCTGCCAGATTGGGCAGGATGTGCTGAAGGCTGATCGCCAGCCGTCCCTTGCCGGCCAGGCGCGCAGCGGAAATATAGTCGCGGCGCCACAGGCCCAGTGCGGCGCTACGGGTGATGCGGGCGAACACTGGCGTGTTGTATATCCCGATCGCGAGCACCGCGTTCAGGGCGCCAGGCCCCAGAAGGGCCGCGATCAGCACGGCGATCAACAGGGCGGGAAAAGCGAAGGCCAGATCATTGGCCCGCATGATCAGGTCGTCGACCCACGCGCCATATGCCGCCGCCAACAGCCCGAGAGGCGCGCCCGCCAACATGCCCAGAGCTGCTGCAGCCAGCCCGACCGCCAGCGCATTGCGTGCGCCGACCATGACCATGGAAAAGACGTCGCGCCCATAGGCGTCAGCGCCGAACCAGGCCTCGGCGCTCGGCGGCGCCAGTCGCATTGACATCTGCATGGCGAGCGGATCGTGGGGCGTCCAGACAAAGGACAGGAGCGCGACGGCGGTGACAAAGAGGCTGATGGCGAGGCCTGCGATCAGGTCCCCGGGCAGACTCAGAATTCGGGCGAGGCGGGGCCTCATGGCGCGCTCCGGCGGCTGTCGCCCAGGCGCGGATCCATGCTGGCGGCGGCCAGATCGACCACAAATGCGGCGAGCGTGACCGCAAAGACCAGAATCACCACAACGCTTTGCACCACGATCAGATCACGCTGGGCCACGGCCTGAAACACCAGCCGTCCCAGCCCCGATAGGAAGAAGGTGTTCTCCACGATCACCGCCCCGGCCAGCAGAAAGCCGAACTGCAGGCCCAAAAGGGTCATGGCGGGCAGGAGCGCATTGGGCAGGGCGTGGCGGAGCAGGGTCTGGATCGGTGACAGCCCTTTGGCGCGCGCAGTCCGGATATAGTCCTGAGACAGGGTTTCCAGAAGCGCGCCGCGCAGCACGCGGGTCATGATCGCGCTTTGCGGCGCCGCCAGAGCGATGGCGGGCAGGATGAGCGCCATAAGCGCCGGTCCGGCCCCTGCGCTCCACCCCGGAAAGCCGCCGGCGGAGGTCCAGTGCAGGGCTGAGGCGAAGATCATGACCATGGCGATGCCAAGCCAGAAGCTGGGCGTCGCCACGCCCACCGCCGACAGGACGCCGACGGCCCTGTCGAGCAGGCCTGCGGGCCGCAGCGTGCTGGCCAGGGCCAGGACGAGCGCGGCCAGGCTTGACAGGCACAGCGCCATCAAGGTCAGGGGCAGGGTCACGGCCAGCCGCTCCACCACCAGGTCAGCCACCGGCGCCCGATAGGTGTAGCTCACGCCCAGATCGCCATGGGTCAGTCCGCCGATCCAATGGACATAGCGCTCCCAGGGCGGCGCATCGAGGCCGAGTTCGTGGTGCAGGGCCGACAGGGCGGCGGGATCTGCGTTCATCCCCATCATGAACCGCGCCGGATCTCCCGGCGCGATTTGCAGCATGACAAAGACAATGATCGTAGCCGCGAACAGTGTCGCCGCCAGCCCGACCAGTCGGCCCGCCAGCCAGCGCAAACCGGCCCTGCGCGCCGCCAGACCTGTCAGCCCGGCCAGTACAAGGCCAAGCCCCCACCAGATCACCTTTGGCGCGCTCTCGCCCTTGCTCTCGCCCGTCGCGTTTCGGCTGGCGCCCTTGAGCTGGGCTGAGGCCAGATCAATTGCGCCGACCGGGGTGGGCGACCAAACGCCCGTCAGGTCGCGGCGAAAAACGCCCAGTGCGGGATATTCAAACAGCCAGACATTGACGGCGTCTGCGCTCAAAAGCCGCTGAGCATCGCCAATGGCGGCCAGCCTCTGGGGCTCGGTCGCCGCAGCATCCAGCCGGGCCATGATCTGTCTGTAGGTCGGGCTGCGATAGCCGAAATAGTAGTCGTCGCGGGCATAGACGCCCAGATCCATCGGCTCCACATGGGCCACGATCGTCATGTCGAAATCATGACGGGCGAACACCCGGTCCAGCCACTGCGCCCATTCCAGATTCTGCAACTCGACGCTCACGCCCGCCTGCGCCAGTTCGGAGGCGATCACCTCTGCACTGCGACGGGCATAGGGCAGGGGCGGCAGGGCGATGGCGACCTTGAAGCCGTGCGGATAGCCCGCCTCGGCCAGCAGGGCGCGCGCTCGGGCGGGATCATGCGGATAGGCGCCCGTCAGGTCCACATAGCCCTGATCGGCGGGGGTGTAGTGGCTGCCGATCGCGCGCCCATAGCCGAACATGGCGCTGTCGATCACCGCCTTGCGGTCGATGGCGTAAGACAGGGCCTGACGCACCTTCAGCTGATTGAAGGGCGCCCTTTGATTGTTCAGCGCCATCAGGGTCTTGGCCTCGGAGCCGCCGATATAGACGGCGAAGCGCGGGTCCTTGCGCAAGGCGTTCAGATTTTCCGGCGCGGGGAAGGAGGCGAACCCGTCGAGGTCGCCCGCCGTCAAGGCGGCGTTTGCCGCCGAGGGCTCGGATATGAAGCGAAAGGTCACGCCGGTCAGGGCGGCGCGGCGGCCCCAGTATGCGTCATCACGCTCCAGCCTGACCATGTCGCCGCGGCGCCACTCCCGGAAGCGAAAGGGTCCGGTTCCGACCGGGTGATCGGCGTCATGGGCGGCGCTCAGCGGGGACAGGATCACTGCATCGCCCCAGCCGAGCAGTTGCATCAGATTGCTGAACCGCGAGGACAGGATCAGGCGGACATGCAAGGGATCGGGCGTCTCGATCCGCGCGATTTTCGAGAACAGGGCGCGCTGCCCATTGGTCGATCCCGCAGCCTTGGCCCGTTCAAACGAGAATTTGACGGCCAGGGCGTCCATCGGCGCGCCGTCGTGAAATCTCACGCCCGGATGCAGGTGGAAATCGTAGGTCAGGCCGTCGGGCGAGACGGTCCAGCGGTCCGCGAGCAGCGGTTTGACCACCCCGCCGGGCCCCAGCTTGACCAGTCCTTCATAGATGGTTCCGAAAGTGACTTCGCGGATCGCTGCGGCCGGGCCCGAGGTGGGATCGAGCTTGGGCGGCTCCAGCTGCACGCCCAGCGTGACGCGCCCGTCCGGGGCGGGCGAGGCCGCGCCCTGCGCTACGGCCGGCGGCCATAGGGCCATGGCCGCCAGCACAGCCGCAATGGGCCGGAGGGCCTTCATCAGTCTGCCGGGCTGCCCCATGAACAGGTCAGCCGCCGGGCGTCAAAAGCGTGATCGTGGCCAGCGCCATCACCTTGGCGGCGTCCACCATATCGTCCACGCCGACCCACTCGTCCGGCTGATGCGCCAGTTCCAGAACGCCCGGGCCATAGGCGATGCAGTCCTTCAGCTTCCCGATCCGGTCGACATGTTTCTGGTCATAGGTGCCGGGCGAGCAGACAAACCGGGCCTCCCTGCCCAGCACGCGCCGCACCGCCCTGGCGGCGGCGCTGGCGACGGGTCCGTCACGGTCGGCCATGGACGGCTCTACCTGAAACAGGTCGCGCAGGCCGTAGGAAAAGCCGGGACGGTCGCGGGTCAGGGCGTCGAGGATCTGACGCACCTCGCCCTTGACCGTGTCGAGCGGCTCCTCAATCAGAAAGCGCCGGTCGATCACCATGCGGCAGCGGTCGGCGACGAGGGGGGAGGGCAGGCCCTCGAACTGCTCGCCCTCGCCGCCATGCACTGAATTGATGTTGAGGCAGGACTGGCGCGCCTCCTCCGGCACGACGGGCATGTCGGAATGGCGCGCGGCAAGCGCGGGGTAAAGGTCGCGCTCGAAGCGCTCCATCACCGCGCCCATGTGCCGGATGGCGCTGTCGCCCAGAAACGGCATGGAGCCGTGGGCCATGCGGCCTCTCGTCTCGATTTCCGCCCACCAGACGCCGCGATGGCCGATACAGACGCGGTCCACATTAAGCGGCTCTGGAATGATCACGTGATCGACGCGCGGGGGTGAGAAAAAGCCCCGCTCCGCCAGCCAGGCCACGCCGCCATAGCCGCCGCTTTCTTCATCAACCGTGCCGGAGATCTCAATCGCGCCGGGCAGGTCGAGCCCTGAATCGAGCAGCGCCTCCACCGCGATGATGGAGGAGGCCAGTCCGCCCTTCATATCGCAGGCGCCGCGGCCATAGACCCGCCCGTCGCGAATGACGCCCTCAAACGGGTCCAGAGTCCAGCCCTGTCCCGGCGCCACCACGTCGATATGGCTGTTGAAATGAACGCACGGGCCGGGCTTTCCGCTGTCTCGCCGCGCCATGACATTGATGCGGGGATAGCGGTCCGTATCGCCCGGCGCGCCCAGGGCGCGGTGATAGCTGACCTCGAAGCCGCGCGCCTTCAGGCGGTCGCCGATGAATTCGGCGCAGGCGCCATAGTCTTCGCCCGGCGGATTGATGGTGGGAAAGCGGATCAGGTCGCGCGTCAGCCGGGCTGCATCTTCCGCGCGATCGCTGATGCGCGACATCAGTTGTTCAAGCGCAGCAGACGGGACGGACATCGGTCGGGACTCCGGTGGGGCGCGGCTTGGATGCACACAGGATGCAGCCTTGCGCGCTTTGTCTTCAAGGTCGAGAGGCTCAAGCGCTGAGGCCGCCATTTCGCGGCTCAGGGCTGGGGGGCAGAACGAGATTGTCGATCAGCCGGGTCTTGCCAAAGCGCACCGCCATGGACAGGAGCGCGCCCTCTTCGACGGTGTCGAGTTCCGCCAGGGTCTGGGGATCGGCGACGCTGACATAGTCCGGATCGGCCAGACGGGCGGTGGCGATATGGGCCAGCATGGCGTGACGCAGCGCCTGGGCGTCGCGCTCGCCCGCATCGAACAGGGTCCGGGCGGCGGAGAGGGCCTGATAGACCACAGGCGCCTCTGCGCGCTGGTCGGGCGTGAGGTAGCTGTTGCGGCTCGACATGGCCAGTCCGTCGGCCTCGCGTACGGTGGGGGCGACGATCACCTCGACGGGAATGTCCAGATCGCGGACCAGACGGCGCACGACGACGCATTGCTGCGCATCCTTCTGGCCGAAATAGGCCCGGCTCGGCTGGACGATGTTGAACAGCTTGGCCACGACCGTGGCGACACCGGCAAAGTGGCCGGGACGCGAGGCGCCTTCCAGAACGCGGGTGACGGCGCCCATGTCGATGGAGGCTTCAAACCCTTGCGGATAAATCTCGGCCGGCTGCGGCGTGAAGACGAAATCCACCCCCGCATCGCGCAGCAGGCGCAGGTCACGTTCCATGTCGCGCGGATAACGGCTCAGATCCTCATTGGGCCCGAACTGGGTTGGGTTGACGAAGATGCTGACGGCCACGGCGCCGCATTCCGCCCTGGCCCGCTCGACCAGGCTCAGGTGACCGGCATGGAGAAACCCCATGGTCGGGACAAAGCCCAGGGGTCCGGCCCGGCGGCGCGCCTGGCGCACCTGGGCTATGGTTGGCAGTACGTCCATATCGAGGCGGCCTAGATGAGAGGCAGGGGATCGACCTCAAGGGCGGCGGCCAGTTCGGCGGCCTCCATGGTCGAGCTGTTGGATTTGGTCGGAAAAGCGCCTGACCTGACCTCGTCGACATAGCTCCGCAGGGCGGTCTCGATCGCATCGCCGATTTCGGCATAGCGCTTGGCATGGCGATGGGGCTTGGCGTCATAGAGGCCCAACAGGTCGTGCCAGACCTGCACCTGCCCGTCGCAGCCCGCGCCGGCGCCGATGCCAATGGCGGGGATGCGCAGCCTCGCCGTCACGGCTTCGGCCAGAGGCGCTGGAACCAGTTCCAGCACGACGGCAAAAGCGCCGGCCGCCTCCAGCGCCAGGGCGTCGTTGATCAGTTGCCGTGCCGCCGCCGCCTGTCTGGCCTGAACCTTCACGCCGAGCTGGTTCTGGGACTGGGGGGTGAACCCCAGATGGCCCATGACCGGCACTCCCAGATCCGTCAGGCGCTTGACGATGGGAATGATCGGCGCGCCGCCTTCCAGCTTGACCGCCTGGACGCCGGTCTCCTGCATGACGCGCCGCGCCGCGGCCACCGCGTCCGCTTCGCTGGCATAGGTCAGGAAGGGCAGGTCGCAGACGATGAGGGCTTTGCGGCTGCCGCGCATCACGGCGCTGGCGTGGCGCACCATATCGTCCAGCGATACAGGCAGCGTGGTGTCATGGCCCAGCACGACCATGCCCAGAGAGTCGCCGACCAGCAGGACGGGCGCGCCCGCGCGCTCGGCGATTTTCGCGGAAGGGAAGTCATAGGCGGTGAGCATGGCGATCCGCTCGCCGCTCGCCTTCATCTGCTGAATATCCGCCAGAGTTGTGCGCATGGAAGCCTCACGCCAGCCGGGTTGCGGCCTTGAGGCGCTCCTATAGACCCTAAGCGCTGGGGCCTCAAACCTTGACGTAGCGGCGCGGGGAAATCGAGCGCGCGGCCTTGGCGCTGGCGCTTCCAGATCTGAACCTAGGCCGTCGCCGCCAGCAGCGCGCGCAGCGTCTCGACGATCTGGTCAATCTGGCGCTTTTCAATGATGAGCGGCGGCGACAGGGCGATGATGTCGCCGGTGACCCGGATCAGCAGTCCCTGGTCGAAAGCCTTTTTGAACACCTCCATGGCCCGCGCGGTCGGCTCGCCCGGGCGGGGCGTCAGCTCGATCGCCGCCGCCATGCCGAAATTGCGGATATCGATGACGTGGCGGGCGTCTCTCAGGCTGTGGACCCCGTCTTCGAAATAGGTCTCGATCTCTCGGCTGCGCGCGAACAGGCCTTCTTCTGCATAGGTGTCGAGCGTCCCCAGACCCGCGGCGCAGGCGAGCGGGTGGCCGGAATAGGTATAGCCGTGGAACAGCTCGATCGGGGCGTCCGCGCCGCCCATGATGGCGTCATGAATCTGGTCGCTGACGGCGACGGCGCCCATTGGCACGGCGGCGTTGGTGATGCCCTTGGCCATGGTGATCATGTCCGGCGTCACGCCGAAGCGCTGGGCGGCGAACGGGGCGCCGACGCGGCCAAAGCCTGTGATCACCTCGTCGAAGATCAGCAGGATGTCGTGCCTGGTGCACAGTGCGCGCAGGCGTTCCAGATAGCCCTTCGGCGGCGGCAGAACTCCGGTCGAGCCTGCGACCGGCTCGACAATCACAGCCGCAATGGTGGAGGCGTCATGCAGCCCCACCAGCCGCTCCAGCCCGTCCGCCAGTTCCGCGCCATGTTCGGGTTGACCGCGTGAAAAGGCGTTGCGTGGGTCATGGGTGTGCGGCAGATGGTCAACCTGAGCCAGCAGATTATTGAAATACATCCGGTTTTTGGGAAGCCCTCCAACGGAGACGCCGCCGAAGTTCACGCCGTGATAGCCGCGCTCGCGCCCGATCAGGCGCGTCTTGTGGCCCTTTCCCCTGGCGCGCTGATAGGCCAGCGCGATCTTCAGTGCGGTATCGACCGACTCTGATCCGGAATTGGTGAAGAAGATGTGGTCCAGACCGTCCGGCGTCAGATCAGCCACGCGCGAAGCCAGCTGGAACGCCTTGGGGTGGGCCAGGTTGAAGGTCGGGGCGAAATCAAGCTCGGCCGCCTGTTTCTGGATCGCCTCGACGATACGGGGACGCGCATGTCCGGCATTGACGCACCACAGCCCCGCCGTGCCGTCCAGCACCTTCCGCCCGTCCGGCGTCTCGAAATGCATGTCCTTGGCCCTGGCCAGCAGACGTGGATCGGCCTTGAAGCTGCGATTGGCGGTGAACGGAATCCAGAAGGCCGAAAGGTCGTTCTGCAGGCTGGCGTTCATGGAAATCGGATCCTTCTTGGTGCCAGGTTTCTTCCCACAGGAAAAACAGGGTCGTCAATCTGCGATCACACATAGAGCGTGGATCGTCGTGCGCGATATTGTCCGCCGTGGACGGGACTGCCCCTATGAAGCCGCCAACGGGCGCCAAAATGCAAGACGCCGCCCGGTGCAAACCGGGCGGCGTCGGGTCTTTTACCGGCCTTGGCCACGGGGCGGCGCAGGTCCGCCCGCCCCTCACCAGAAGGTCTTGTAAATCACCACCAGGGCGATCATCACGCCGACGGCGGCCAGGTTGAAGATCAGGCCGGTCTTGTAGCTGACCCCCTCCAGGGTCATGGTCGAGACCCCGGCTGGCGCGGGTCTGATCAGCGAAATGATGATGGCCGCAGCCCCGCTGAGCAGGAAGACCAGACCCACCCGGTTCATGAAGGGCATGTCCGGCAGATAGTGCAGGGCCGGGAAGGTGGTCGAGGCCCAGAACATGCCCGACAGCACGACCGAGCCGATCGCCGCCGTCAGGGCGCCCGCCGCGCTGGTCCGCTTCCAGAACATGCCCAGAAGGAAGATCACCACAATGCCGGGCGTGAAGAAGCCCGTGAACTCCTGAATGAACTGGAAGGCCTGATCGGCCCCGCCCAGCAGGGGCTTGGCCAGGACGATGCCGATCACGGTGGCGGCGATGGCGGCCAGACGGCCGATCTTGACCAGGTCGGTCTCTGAGGTGTCCGGACGCATGGGCTTGTAGATGTCGAGCGTGAAGATGGTGGCGATCGAATTGATCTTGGCCGCCAGCGAGGCGATGATCGCCGCCGCAAGCGCTGCGAACACCAGCCCCAGAAGGCCCGGCGGCAAGAGCTTCATCATTTCCGGATAGGCCCGGTCCGACGGGCTGAGATGCGGGGCCAGCACGACCGCCGCCAGACCCGGCACCACGACGATGACCGGCATCAAAAGCTTCAGATAGGCGGCGAAGGCGATGCCATTCTGGGCTTCGTTCAGGTTTTTGGCCGCCAGCGCGCGCTGGATGATGTACTGATTGAAGCCCCAGTAGCTGACATTCATGATCCACATGCCGCCCAGAAGGACGGACAGGCCCGGCAGTTTGTCATAGCCGATATCGCCGGGCTTCAGGATCATGTGGAACTTTTGCGGCGCCGCCTGCATCAGGGTGGCGAAGCCGGAAAGGGCGTGTTCAAGGCTGACGCCATGGCCGCCGTCGATCCTGGAAAGGGATATGGCCGCGATGGTCAGTCCGCCCGCGATCAGCAGCGTGACCTGCACGATGTCGGTCAGGGCTACGGCCTTCAGGCCGCCCCAGAGCTGGTAGCACAGGGCGAAGACGCCGATGATGATCAGGGCTTCCATCTGGTTGACGCCCGCCACGGCGTGGACCGCGATGGAGCCCAGCCACAGGATCGACGTCACGTTCACCAGAATATAGAGGCTCAGCCAAAAGACGGCCATGACCGTGCGCACCAGCGGTCCGAAGCGCTGCTCCAGAAAGTTGGGCATGGTCGTGACGCCGTTCTTCAGGAAGATCGGCAGGAGGAACTTGGCCACGATCAGCAGGGTGAGCGCAGCCATCCACTCATAGGAGGCGATGGCCAGTCCGATGCCGTAGCCGGACGCGGACATGCCGATGATCTGCTCGGCGGATATATTCGCCGCAATCAGAGATGCGCCGATCGCCCACCAGGGCAGGGAGCGTCCCGCGAGGAAATAGTCGGTGGTGTTTTTCTGATGCTTGTTCTGCTCGCGCGACACCCATTGCGCAAGACCGAAGACCGCGATCGCATAGATCGCGAGCACCGTGAAATCGATCGTCTTCAAGAGCCTCTCCCGTATTCCCCCGAACCGGATCTGCGCCCGGATCTGCGGGTAGAACCAGACCTGATAACGTTGTCATTGTCCAGTGCGCATAGAGCCCGGACGCGGGCCCCGTTTCAAGCGCCTATTTCTTGAAGGGCGTGGGCATGGCCGTCGCCGTGGCGGTGGCCAGAAGCCTGCCCTCCGGGTCGTACAGTTCGCCTGAGGTGAAGGCGATGGCGCGGCCCCATTTCACCACGCGCCCCACGCAGCGCAGCTTGCCGGGATAGGCGGAGCGCAAGAAGCTGGTCTTCATTTCCAGGGTGGGCATGAAGGCGGTCATGCCCGAGGCGATCACGCCTGCGACACTCATGGTTTCATCCAGCATGGCGCAGACAAAGCCGCCCTGGATCATGCCGCGCGGATTGCAGAATTCCGGCCTGCCGGTGAACTCCACCTCGATGGTCATATTGGCCTGATCGACCTTCAACATGTGAAAGCCCAGCGTCACGGACCCGGGCGGCTGGCTCCTGCTGTTCTGGAAGCGTGCAAGCAGGGCCTCGTCAGAGACGGGGGGCGTGGCGGAGGCAGTCTGTTCGGTCATGGCGCAGTCCGTTCCAATTATCGTTTGCGCCAACCTCGCCTGTCAAAGGCGCCATTGACAAGCGCCGCGTCGGCATATGCTCTGCCAGCTTCGCAATTGGGTGGGATGACAGATGATGCGTCGGTGGGCCGGACTGTGGGTGGGCGTTGGGCTGGCGGCAATGGCCGCTTCTGCGACATGGGCGGCGGATGGGCCCAGGGCGGCCTCGGGCGACGCTGCGCCCGTTTCGGCGGGAGAAAAGCCGGATCCGGACACCGCCAGGGCGTCGGCCAAGGAGGCCGCCAAGGCGACACATCATTCCGTGACAATAGACGGCAAGGTGGTCAACTACACCGCCACGGCCGGGACCCTGACCCTGCGAGATGACGAGGGCAAGGCCATAGGCTCCATGTTCTATGTGGCCTATACGGCGGACGGCGGCGGCAAGGCGCGGCCCGTGACCTTCATGTATAATGGCGGTCCCGGCTCCTCGGCCATCTGGCTGCATATGGCGTCGCTGTCGCCGGTGCGGGTGGAGACCAAGTCCCCCAACCCGACCGGCCCTGCGCCGTATAGCCTGATTCCCAACAGCTACAGCCTGCTGGACAAGTCCGATCTGGTCTTTCTCGACGCCATGGGCACGGGCTATTCACGTCCCCTGGGCGACGCCAAGGGCAAGGACTTCTGGGGCGTGGATCAGGACATCGACGCCTTCGCCAAGGGGATCGAACGCTACATTACCCTCAATAATCGCTGGAACTCGCCCAAGGTCATTTTTGGTGAAAGCTACGGTACGCACCGCTCCGCAGGGCTGGCCTACAAGCTGGGCGAAGACGGCGTGAACCTGAACGCCGTGATCATCCTGTCGTCCATCCTCAATTACGGCGTGCGCGATGCGGGCTTTGACCGCAACCTGATCAATCTGTTGCCAACCTATGCCGCGACCGCCTGGTACCATGACAAGATCGCCAACAAGCCCGCCGATCTGGGCGCCTATCTGAAAGAGGTGCGCGAGTTCGCAGAAGGGCCCTATGCCCTGGCCCTGGCCCGGGGCGACCGGCTGTCCGACGCCGAGCGCGACGCCATGGCGGCCAAGCTGTCGGCCTATACCGGCCTGTCCGTCGCCTATCTGAAGGAGGCCAAGCTGCGGGTCGAGTTGTCACGCTTTCGCAAGGAGCTGCTGCGTGACGAGGCCCGCACCATGGGTCGCTACGACACCCGTTTTGAAGGGATTGATCTGGATTCAGCCGGGGAGGGGCCGGAATTCGATCCATCCGACACCGGCATGTCGGGGGCGGTGATCGCCAGCTTCCACGACTATATCGCCAACCAGCTGGGCTGGTCGACCGACATGCCCTACCGGCCCAACTATGGCGAAATCAGCCGCAACTGGGACTGGCGCCACAGGGGCCCCGGCTCGACCTATACTGCTCAGGTGTCTGACACCGCCCAGGACCTGTCAGCGGCCATGCGTCGCAATACAGGCCTGAAGCTGTTGTCTCTGAACGGTTATTTCGACACGGCGACACCGTTTAACGGGACCGAATATGACGTGGCGCACATGCAGCTTGATCCGACCCTGCGCAAGAATGTGCAGTTCCGCTACTATCCGTCAGGGCACATGGTCTATCTCAATGTCGAGGCCTTGAAGACGATGAAATCCGACCTGTCCAGATACTATGACGACCTGACGAAATAGACCCGTCTCGCACCTCAGAAAAACGCCCCCGGAAGCGATTCCGGGGGCGTTGCATTTTGGGTGGGCCTCAGATCTGGATCAGGCGGGCTGGAGCGTGCTGGCCGCCACGCTCTGAAACAGAAGCGCGCCGTCGGCCGAGCCCAGATCGCTTTCAAAGGCGCGGTCCGGATGGGGCATCAGGCCCAGCACATTGCCCTTGCCATTCATGATGCCCGCAATGGCGCGCGCCGAGCCGTTGGGATTGTCGGCATAGCGGAACACCACCTGTCCTTCGCCTTCCAGCCGGTCCAGCGTGGCCTCGTCTGCGAAATAATTGCCCTCGCCATTGCCCACCGTCATGACCGCTTCACGCCGTCCCGCATAGGCGCTGGTGAAGCGGGTCTGACTGTTGACGATGTCCAGCGTCACCGGCTTGCAGACATATTTCAGACCGGAATTGCGCAACAGGGCGCCGGGCAACATGCCCGCTTCGCACAGGACCTGAAAGCCGTTGCAGATGCCCACAACGGCTGTGCCGCGATCCGCCAGGCGCCTGACCTCGGCCATGACCGGCGAGAGCGAGGCCATGGCCCCGCAGCGCAGATAGTCGCCATAGGAGAATCCGCCCGGCAGGACGATCAGGTCCAGCCCGTCGTCGAGCCTGGACTGCGCATGCCAGACCATCTGCGCCTTCGAGCCGGTGGAGCGTTCGATCGCGACGGCGCAGTCGCGGTCACAATTGGAGCCGGGGAAGACGATGACGGCGGATTTCATATCAAGCACACATTTCCTGAACGGAGCTGATCCTGTCCGATCCCGGGGCGGGGAACGGCTGCGAGAACGTGAAGGCGTGCGAGGTGGCGCCGTGCCGGGCGATGTGGTCCAGGCGCTCGCGCGCGTCCTGAACCGACGGCGGGTCGCCGACGGGGAGCCACCACAAAGCCTGATAGACGGCGAGAGGCGTAAACCATCCCCGCCGCCTCCGCCAAGGCATTAATGCGTTCCTGATTTGCGAAAAAGTCGGCATTCTGTGGGGTTTCTGGCGGCGAGGAGAATTTGGCGATGTTGATCTGCGCCAGATGAAACCCGGCCTGCGCCATCAGGCCACCTCGATCCGGTAGCTTTCGATCACGGCGTTGGCCAGAAGCCGGTCGGCCATCGACCTGGCTTCAGCTTCTGCGGCCGCCTTGTCCTCGCCCTTCAGATCCAGCGTGATGATCCGTCCGACGCGCACCTCTGAAGCGCCGACAAAGCCCAGGCTGTGCAGGGCGGCCTCGGTGGCCTTGCCCTGAACGTCGAGAACGCCGGGCTTGAGGAATACTTCGACCCGAACCTTCACGGCGTGTCTCCCGTAATGCCGCCCTGGATGACTGTGGGCATTTCTTTCATGATGCCGAGGCGGCGCGCCACTTCAGTATAGCTTTCAATGACATTGCCCAGATCGCGGCGGAACCGGTCCTTGTCGAGTTTCTCATTCGTGGTGGAGTCCCACAGACGGCAGCTGTCCGGGCTGATCTCGTCGGCCAGGATCACCCGGCTGAAATCGCCTTCATAGAGCCGGCCATATTCGATCTTGAAGTCGACCAGCGTAATACCGACAGCCGAAAACATGCCCGTGAGGAAGTCGTTCACCCGCAGCGTCATGGCCAGAATGTCGTCAATCTCCTGGGTGGCGGCCCAGTTGAAGGCGGTGATGTGCTCCTCCGTCACCATGGGATCATGCAGTTCGTCCTTCTTGTAGAAGAACTCGATGATGGAACGGGGCAGGGGCGTGCCCTCGGGAATGCCCAGACGCGTGGAGATGGAACCCGCAGCGATGTTGCGGCAGACCACTTCCAGCGGAATGATCTCCACCTCGCGGATCAACTGTTCACGCAGGTTCAGGCGGCGGATGAAATGGTTCTGCACGCCGATCCCGGCGAGCTTGGTCATCACAAATTCGCTGATGCGGTTGTTGATCACGCCCTTGCCTTCAAGGATCGCCTTCTTGGTGGCGTCAAAGGCGGTGGTGTCGTCCTTGAAGTACTGGATCAACGTCCCGGGTTCAGGCCCCTCATAGAGGATCTTGGCCTTGCCCTCATAAATCTTCTTACGTCGAGTCATCAAACACTCCGGGAGGCGGGCGGGCCGGAAAAGAAAAAAGCGCGCAGACGGAAATCAAGCGCGCAGGAAATGAAGAGTCGCCGACCGCCAATAAAGGTCTGACCCAACATAGGGGAATCGGTCGGTTTTCGCAAATGGCGCAAGAGGCGGTTTCGGCGACCAAGGCGCGGGCCTGTCTCCATCCGATGGTGGACACCGCGCCGAGCGGCATGGTCATGTGGCCTGCGTCCGATCCGCCGACCCGTGACCGCCGAAGGTTTTCGTATGACCAAAAGCACTGATGCGCCCAACACCTCGTCCGCCAGGCCCATTTCCTTTCTGAACGCCCAGCGCCAGGTGGAGGTGATTGGCACTGGTCGGGGGCGGTTTGACGATATTTACCACCGCCTGCTCACCGTCAGTTGGCGGCGCTTCATCGCCCTGTGCCTTGGGGCCTATGTGGTGATCAATGCTGCGTTTGCCCTGATCTATGCGCTGGACTGGCGCGGCGTCGCCAGTATGCGGCCCTGGTCCGTTTTTGACGCCTTCTTCTTTAGCGTCCAGACCTTTGGCACGATCGGTTACGGGGTCATGTC
>CAIOJR010000197.1 GCA_903858685.1 uncultured Caulobacterales bacterium
GTATCTATTTCTCAAATTAAAGCCGCTCGAGCTTTGCTCGGCTGGTCACAAGATGACCTTGCCCTTCGATCTGCGGTGTCTATCCCGACAATAAAGCGACTAGAGGCTGCTGGCGGCGACGTTGGCGGACGCGCATCTACGGCTGAAAAACTGATTTTGGCCCTGGAGGCTGGTGGCATCATGTTCATCGAGGCCAACGGTGGGGGGCCAGGAGTGCGGCTGCGCAAGGGTGATTAGCCAAGATCGCGCAACTGATCTTGCTAGGCCAATTACTGCTAAATTGATTCAAACCTCTGCTGGGCCTCAGATGAGGGTGCCCTTTCGTTAACGTGACTACGGCCTAGGGTGGTTTTGGAAAATTGTTGATTACCCTCTCTCTCGAAGTTTGCTAGAGCCGGGCCGTCACGAAATTTGGAACAAGCAGAGCATGTGCGGCATCATTGGCATCGTCGGCAAGACCCAGGTTTCCGACCGGGTGATTGAAAGCCTGAAGCGGCTGGAATACCGCGGTTATGACTCCGCCGGCATCGCCGCCATCGAAAACCACCGTCTGGTCCGCCGCCGCGCCGAAGGCAAGATCCGTAATCTGGAGGCCGTGCTGAAGGCGGGTCCGATCAATGCAACCGTCGGCATCGGCCACACCCGCTGGGCCACCCATGGCGCGCCGAGCGAGCGCAACGCCCACCCACAGGTCGCGGGTCGTGTCGCCGTGGTCCACAACGGCATCATCGAGAACTTCGCCGAGCTGAAGCATGAACTGGCCGCCGAAGGCCGCACCTTCGGCAGCGACACGGATACCGAAGTTGTCGCCCACCTGATTGACCGGAATCTGGACCAGGGCCTTGCGCCGCTGGACGCATTCAAGGCGGCGCTGGATCGGCTGGAAGGCGCCTATGCCCTGGCCGTGCTGGTGGAAGGCGAGGACCGGCTTGTCATGGGCGCTCGGCGCGGCAGCCCGCTGGTGGTCGGCTATGGCGACGGAGAGATGTTCATCGGGTCGGATGCGCTGGCCGTCGGCCCGTTCACCACGCGCATCGCCTATCTTGAAGAAGGCGATTATGTCGCCATCTACGACCACGCCGCCCACATCTTCAACACCAAGGGGCAGGCGGTGGATCGCGTGGTGCATCAGGTCAGCGCCTCGGCGGCGCTGGTGGAAAAGGGCGCCTATCGCCACTTCATGGAGAAGGAAATCCATGAGCAGCCCGACGCCTGTCAGCACACACTGTCCGCCTATCTGGACCCCGTAGCCGGTCGGGCCCGCGTGCCCGGCAGCGCAGATCAGCCGCCGCTGGACTTCGCCAACGTCACGCGCATACAAATCCTGGCCTGCGGCACCGCCTTCTACGCCGCTCTGACCGCCAAATACCTGTTCGAGCAGTATGCCGACCTGCCGATGGACGTGGAAGTCGCGTCGGAGTTTCGCTATCGCACCCCGGCCATCACCCCCGGCACCCTGTGTCTCGCCGTCTCCCAGTCGGGGGAGACCGCCGACACCCTGGCCGCCCTGCGCTGCTGCAAGTCCAAGGGCCTGGCGACCGCGGCTCTGGTCAACAACCATGAGAGCACCATGGCGCGGGAAGCCGAGCGGATGTGGCCGACCCATGCCGGTCCGGAAATCGGCGTCGCCTCCACCAAGGCCTTCACTGCACAGGTCTGCGCCCTGTCCGCCCTGGCCGTCGCCGCCGCTGCGCAACGGGGCCGGATCGATGCGAAGGAAGAAGCGCGTCTGGTCTCCGTGCTGATGGAGGCCCCGCGCACCATCGCCAAGGCGATGAATGTGGAAGTGGCGATCAAGGCCCTGGCCTATGAGCTATCCAAGGCCCGCGACGTTCTTTATCTGGGCCGCGGCTCATCCTATCCACTGGCCATGGAAGGGGCGCTGAAGCTGAAGGAAATCAGCTATATCCACGCCGAAGGATATGCGGCGGGCGAGCTCAAGCACGGCCCGATCGCCCTGGTCGATGAAGCCACCCCGATCATCGTCATCGCCCCCTCCGACAGCCTGTTCGACAAGACCATGTCCAACCTGCAGGAAGTGCGGGCGCGCGGCGCGCCTGTCATCCTGATTGCGGACGAGGAAGGCGCCGCCCGGGCGCCCGCTGGTGTGAAAATTCTGATCGCCCCGACCTGCGATCCGCTGATTTCACCTCTGGCATTCGCAACTTCGATACAGTTTTTGGCCTATCACGTGGCTGTGGAGAAGGGCACCGACGTCGACCAACCTCGAAACCTCGCCAAGTCGGTTACAGTCGAGTAAATCGTCCCAAAAGGCGGACATTGGTCGTTCCTGAGTATCGATGTCTTTTCGTACGCAAGCTGGGACAAGTCGCCAAATTGTGGATTGATTTGGTCAGATGCGATTTTTTTCCAGGATGCGCACGACACTGAGATGTCGTAAACATCGTCGGTGAGGTTGTGGTCGCTGTGGCAATATGATTCTTGCCCTAGAGGCATCGGTTTGATAGGTGTATGCCCAATGATCGCTGCAATCAGCAGTAAACTTATCCGGAATAGCCAACTATGCGTTTAGTCGCCCGATCAGGTTATTGGTCTGAGTTTCAAGAGACTCGGCGAGACTTCGTCAGCTCATTCGCCAAGCTTCCGTTGGCAATAACTTTGGCAGTTCAAGATATTCTGGTTCGGTATCGTGGTTCTGTTATCGGGCCTTGGTGGATAACCATCACAATGGGGGCTTTGGTGCTGGGTATCGGCATCAACTACGCTGCGCTCTTCCATGTGGAGGTGAAGGAGCTTCTGCCCTATGTGGCTCTGGGTCTTGTGTTCTGGGGCTTCATGTCGAACGTAATTTCCGAGGGTGGAGAAGCCTTCATCGCGGGAGGGGCCATACTTCGCCAGTCGGCCTTGCCGTTGCCGCTCTTCATTGTTCGATGTGTCATTCGAAATTACATCAACCTGGCCCACCAATTGGTCATTGTGGTCAGTGTTATGCTCTGGTTCCGGATTTACTCCGGGCCTGGAATGCTGTGGGCAGGCGTTGGACTGTTCATAATGACCGTGAACCTGACCTGGTTCAGCCTTGCTTTGGCAATGATTTCAGCCCGCTTCCGTGACGTTCCACAAATCGTCACGGCCGTCTTGCAGTTCGTTTTCTTCCTCACTCCAGTCTTTTGGCAGCCTTCTGCGGGCTTGCTGAACAACCCTCTGGTGACGGCAAACCCGTTCTACTTCAGCCTCCAACTCGTCCGCGAGCCATTGCTTAAGGGCGTTATTCAACTCCACTACCTGAAGATGATGGTCGTTGTGGGAATTTTAGGATGGCTTGTCACCTTGTTGTTTTACAATCAGACCCGTCGCCGGGTTGTTCATTTTCTGTGAGTGAAAAATCATGGCCAATATTTCCGTTGAAGGGCTTTCACTCTATTTTCCGATCATTGGCGTCGACTCCCAGTCGCTGAAGCGTTATCTCAAGCAAGTGGCCATCGGGGGCGGGATCGCGCGGCGGAACACCAATTCAACCCACCCTCTGCTGGTTGCGCTGCGCGACGTTAGCCTGAAGCTCTCTGCTGGGGATCGACTGGGACTGATCGGTTCCAATGGATCCGGCAAGACCACGCTCCTGAGGTGCTTGGCGGGGGCCTATACGCCGGACACTGGCTCAGTCGAAGTCAACGGACGGATTGCGTCACTGCTTGACCTGAGCCTTGGAATTGATGCGTCGGCCACCGGGCTCGAAAATATTCGAATTCGGGGACTCGTTGCAGGTCTGACGCCAAAGGAGATTGCAGCCAAGACAGACGAAATTGCTGAATTCAGTGGTCTTGGGCCCTTTCTCGCCATGCCGCTGAAGACCTATTCGTCCGGCATGCAGGCGCGTCTGGCTTTTGCGACCGCGACCAGTGTCGAGGCCGAAGTGCTTCTGATGGACGAATGGATTGCTGTTGGCGATGCGGAGTTTCGGGTTCAGGCCCATCAACGCCTGACCTCGCTGGTAGAGCGCGCTCATATCTTGGTCATCGCTTCTCATGACCCGAATATCATCCGATCCCTCTGCAACAAGGTTATGCGGATGGATCACGGGATTGCATCGGAAATTGTCCCTGTCGAACAAATGGACGAGCTTATGGCGCGCCCGGGTCTGGGAATTACGCTTGGCTGATGCCATTCCGTTTCTGCACGACCGGAGCTTCCTACGGTCGTGCCGCTCGGTCCCGGACCAACACGA
>CAIOJR010000198.1 GCA_903858685.1 uncultured Caulobacterales bacterium
CCCATGGGCTGCACTTACGCGTTCACACTACGGGAGGCGGAAGAACTGATCGTCGAAATTAAGGCGGCAATCCGTGGGGCTGCGGTCGAAAAACGTACCTTCGATGTAGGGGATTTCGATTGAAACATCTGCACCTCGACATAGAATCCCGGTCCTGCGCCGATCTACGTAAGGTCGGCGTCCACGAATACGCCCGTGATCCCACGACGGATGTCTGGTGCGCCTGCTACGGATTTAAGGTCGGGGAGATCAAGACGTGGCTCCCCGACCAGCCCTGCCCCCCGGAGATCGTCGATCACGTCGCGCAGGGCGGTACGCTCCGCATCTGGAATAGTCAATTTGAACGGGTCATGTGGACTAACATCCTCGGACCCCGCTACGGCTGGCCGATGCCCGCCCTTGAACAATTCGAGTGCGTCATGGCAAAAGCCTACGCCCTCGCCCTGCCCGGTAGCCTGGAGGATGCTGGCGCAGCCCTCGGCATGGCTGTCCAGAAGGACAAGGACGGTAAGCGCCTGATGCTACAGATGTCCCGTCCCCGCAGGTCCAAAGACGGGAGCCTGCGTTGGTGGGACGAACCGGAGAAGATTCAACGTCTGGCGGCGTACTGCGTCCGTGACGTGGAGGCCGAGTTGGTCATCGACGAATTGCTCCTAGACCTCCAGCCATCTGAGAAGAAGGTCTTCCTGCTCAATCAGAAATCCAACGATCTGGGTGTCTACATTGACCGCCCATTGGCACAGGCCGCGCTTGATGTCGTCGATAAATCAAAACTCAAGATGGACGGCGAGATGCAACGGCTGACCGGCGGCGAGGTTCCCGCCTGCACGAACGCGGCGGGCTTGGTCCGATGGCTGCGCGCCCAAGGGGTCGAGACAGATAGCGTCGATAAAGCGTCTATTTCTAAGCTTTTGGCGGCCCCCGACTTTAACCCATCTGTCAGACAGGCGCTGGAATTGCGGCAAGAAGCCGCCAAGTCGTCCACCGCCAAGGTAGAAGTGCTGCTGAACCGTAGCGCCACTGACGGGTGGATGCGTGGGCTGACACAGTACCACGGGGCGGCCACCGGGCGGGATGCGGCACGCGGCGCTCAGACCCACAATCTGCCCCGGCCCCAGAACGAAGATGTGGACAGCATCATAACGGCGATCTTGGCCCAGGACATTCCGCGCATCGAGACGGTGTGGGGATCGCCTATGGCGGCGGTAGCCGACTGCATCCGGGGCATGATCGCCGCCCCGCCCGGAAAGGTCATCTACTGCGCCGACTTCTCGGCCATTGAGGCCCGCGTCTTGCCCTGGCTGGCGGGCGAACATGGCGTCTTGGACGTGTTCCGCACGGGTGCGGACATCTATTGTCACGCCGCCTCTCCGATCTTTGGCTTTCCGGTCAACAAGAAGGATCACCCTAAAGAGCGCCAAGTTGGTAAGACGGCCATTTTAGGACTCGGTTTCGCCGGTGGCATCGGCGCATTTGGCACATTCGCCAAGAGCTTCGGGATTGATATGGCCCCTGTGCTCCCCCGCCTGAACGCCACCGAGATGGAAATCAAGAAGGCCGAAAAGTCGTATAACCGTTACGTCAGGTCAGTTGCGGACCCCATGGGCCTTGAAGCCGGGCTGGCGTCGGACGTCATTAAGCAACGTTGGCGCAAGGCCAACTCGGCCACGGTGGCCCTATGGGCTGCCTTGAACGAGGCCGCAATCAACGCCGTGGAGAACCCCGGCAAGGCGTTCAAGGCCGGGGAGCACCTGACGTACAAGATGGCGGGCAACTGGCTGTTCTGCCGCTTGCCCTCGGGCCGCTGCTTGGCGTACCCGTCACCCAGGATCAGATACGAGGAGGTCGAGTTTGAGACCGACGAAGGCGAGATCAAGGTCTTCAAGGCCAAAGGCGTCCGGTACATGGGTGTCAACTCGATCACCCGGAAGTGGAGCGAGATGCGGCTGGGAAGTCACACACTCGCTGAGAACTGTACCCAGTCAGTGGCACGTGATCTGATGGTAGAGGCAGCCTTGAGACTCGACGCAGCAGGGTACGACGTGGCACTGACTGTCCACGACGAAGTTATCGCTTACGCAGATGAAGGGACC
>CAIOJR010000199.1 GCA_903858685.1 uncultured Caulobacterales bacterium
ATGGAGGCGGGCAAGGTGGTGCTGAAGGGCAAGGAAGTGGCGCTCGATCTGGTCGACGCCATGGTCGCCGCGGCCGATGAATCGATCAGCGACGAGGATGTGACCGCCATTGAGCGCTCCGCCTGCCCGACCTGCGGCTCCTGCTCGGGCATGTTCACCGCCAATTCCATGAACTGTCTGACCGAGGCGCTGGGTCTCAGCCTGCCAGGCAATGGCTCGGTGCTGGCGACCCATGCCGACCGGGAGCAACTGTTCCTGCGCGCAGGCCGCACGGCGGTGGAGATGGCGACCCGTTATTACGCCAATGATGATGACAGCGTCCTGCCGCGCAATGTGGCCAGCTTCAAGGCTTTCGAGAACGCCATGGCGCTGGATATCGCCATGGGCGGCTCCACCAACACAGTGCTTCACCTGCTGGCCGCCGCCCATGAGGCGGGCGTCGACTTCACCATGGACGATATTGACCGTCTGAGCCGCGTCGTGCCGTGCCTGTCCAAGGTCGCGCCCGCCAAGTCTGATGTTCACATGGAAGATGTGCACCGTGCGGGCGGGGTTATGGCCATTCTGGGCCAGCTGGACAAGGCGGGCCTGCTCAACGCCGATCTGCCGACGGTCTATTCAAAGACGCTGGGCGAGGCGCTGGACGAATGGGACATCAGCCGCGCGCCCAATCAGGATGTGCAGACCTTCTATCGCGCGGCGCCTGGCGGGGTGCCCACACAGGTCGCGTTCAGCCAGAGCCGCCGGTGGCAGGCGCTGGATACCGACCGCGCCAATGGCGTCATCCGCGACAAGGCTCACGCCTTCAGTCAGGACGGCGGTCTGGCGGTGCTGAAGGGCAATCTGGCGCTGGAAGGCTGCATCGTGAAGACAGCGGGCGTGGACGAGAGCATTCTCGTCTTCAAAGGCCCCGCGCGCGTGTTCGAAAGTCAGGACAGCGCCGTCAGCGGCATTCTGAACGGCACGGTCAAGGCGGGCGACGTGGTGGTGATTCGTTATGAAGGACCGCGCGGCGGCCCCGGCATGCAGGAAATGCTCTATCCAACCAGCTATCTGAAATCGAAAGGGCTGGGCAAGGCCTGCGCCCTGATCACCGATGGCCGCTTTTCCGGCGGCACCTCGGGGTTGTCCATCGGCCATGCCTCGCCCGAGGCGGCTGAGGGCGGGACCATCGCTCTGGTGCGCAATGGCGACCTGATCGAGATCGACATTCCGGGCCGCACCATCAACCTGGCCGTGGCCGACGCCGAACTCGCCACCCGCCGCGCCGAGGAGGAGGCGAGGGGGGCGTCAGCCTTCACGCCGACCGAGATCCGTCCGCGCAAGGTGTCGGCCGCATTGCGCGCCTATGCCGCCATGACCACCAGCGCGGCGCGCGGCGCGGTGCGCGATGTGGACCAGATCTTGGTGAAACGCTGAGAAAAAAGGGCGAGATTGCAAGTTCATTTCGCATTCGTCCTCTTGACGGTAAAATCTGCCTGTGAGAGGTAAGCCCTAGTCATTTGGAGCAACAGCCGTGCGCGCATTGCTAGTAGTACCCGGAGCGACCGTCGTAGGGTGATCACCTGATCCCCCGACCCACGGTCGCGCGCTCACAAGGCCCCCTCAGAGGGCCTTTTTTCTTGCCCAAACGTCTAGTCCGCCGAAAGACCCTCACATGACCCTTCACCAGTCCCTCACCGCAAGATCCGCCTCTGATCACTCAGGTCAGCTTGAACAGATGACGGGCGCTGAAATCGTGGTGAAGGCCCTGCTGGATCAAGGCGTAGACACGCTGTTCGGCTATCCGGGCGGCGCGGTCCTGCCGATCTATGACGCCATGTACCGCGATAGCGACATGCACGGAGAGCGGCTGCGTCACATCCTGGTGCGTCACGAACAGGGCGCGGCCCATGCGGCGGAGGGATATGCCCGCTCCACCGGCAAGCCCGGCGTGGTTCTGGTGACCTCCGGCCCTGGCGCCACCAACACCGTCACCGGCATTGTCGATGCGCTGATGGACTCCATTCCCATGGTCGTCCTGACCGGTCAGGCGCCGACGCACCTGATCGGCACCGACGCCTTCCAGGAATGCGACACGGTGGGCATTACGCGTTCCTGCACCAAGCACAATGTGCTGGTGAAGGACGTCAACAAGCTGGCTGACGCGATTCATGAGGCCTTCCAGATCGCCACCTCCGGCCGTCCGGGTCCTGTTCTTGTCGACATCCCCAAGGATGTGCAGTTCGCGACCGGGGCCTACTCGCCTCCCAGGACCAGCGGCTATACCCACAATTACGCCCCCCCCACCGACGGCGACCCGCGCCGCATCGCCGAGGCGGTGGCCCTGATCGCGGGCGCGCGCCGTCCCATCCTCTATACGGGCGGCGGCGTCATCAATGCGGGACCGGACGCCTCCAAGGCCTTGAGGGAACTGGCCAGGATCATCGGCGCGCCAGTCACTTCGACCCTGATGGGTCTGGGCGCCTTTCCGGCCAGCGACGCGCAGTGGCTGGGCATGCTGGGCATGCATGGCAGCTTTGAAGCCAACCACGCCATGCATGATTGCGACGTGATGGTGTGTATCGGTGCACGCTTTGACGACCGGGTGACCGGGCGCCTCGACGCCTTCTCGCCGCGTTCGAAGAAGATCCATATCGACATCGATCCGTCGTCCATCGGCAAGATCGTGCGCGCCGACATCGGCATTGTCGGGGATGCGGGCAAGGTCATGCGCGCCATGATCGCCGCCTGGCGCGAGGCCGGCTATGGCGAGGCGCGCGCGCGGCTGGACGGCTGGTGGAACCAGATCAAGGGCTGGCAGGCGCGCAAGTGCTTCAACTACCCAACCTCCGACACATTGATCAAGCCGCAGTTCGCCATTGAGCGGCTGTGGGCGGCGGTCAAGGATCGCATCACGATCATCACGACGGAAGTCGGCCAGCATCAGATGTGGGCGGCGCAATATATGGGCTTTGAGAAGCCCAATCGCTGGCTCACCTCCGGGGGGCTGGGCACCATGGGCTATGGCCTGCCCGCCGCGATCGGCGCGCAGATCGCCAATCCGGACGCTCTGGTCATCGATGTGGCGGGCGACGCCTCGATCCAGATGAACATTCAGGAGATGTCGACCGCGGTCCAGTACGGCCTGCCGGTCAAGGTCTTCATCCTGAACAATGAGTGGATGGGCATGGTGCGTCAGTGGCAGGAACTGCTGCACGAGGAGCGCTACGCCCACTCCTATTCCGCCGCCCTGCCTGACTTTGTGAAGCTGGCCGACGCTTTTGGCGCGGTGGGCATCCGCTGCGACAAGCCCGCAGAGCTTGACGGCGCCATCGCCGAGATGCTGAGCGTCGACAAGCCGGTGATCTTCGATTGCCGGGTCGAGCGCGCGGAGAATTGCCTGCCGATGATCCCGTCGGGCAAGGCGCATAATGAGATGATCCTGCCGGACTTCAAGGGCGACCTTGGCAGGGCCATTGATCAGTCGGGACGGGGGCTAGTTTGATGCCGACCAAGACAGCTACTCAGGGCTCGGCCTATTTCCTGGACCATGCTCAGGTCGCCGATCAGAAGGCGACCTACGCCGTGATCGTGGACAATGAGGCGGGCGTCCTGCACCGCGTCGTGGGACTGTTCGCCGCACGCGGCTACAATATCGAAAGCCTGACGGTGGCCGAGACCGACCACGCCAACCACACCTCGCGCATCACCATCGTCACGCGCGGCACGCCCCAGGCTCTGGCCCAGATCAAGGCCCAGCTTGAGAAGATGGTCTGCACCCGCAGGCTGATCGATGTGGGTCAGGACGAGGAAAGCCTGGAGCGTGAACTGGCTCTGGTCAAGGTGGCCGGGGTCGGCGCAGAGCGGATGGAGGCGCTGCGCCTGTCCGAAATCTTCCGCGCCCGCGTGGTCGATACGACGCATGAGAGCTTTGTGTTCGAAGTCTCCGGCGCGCCCTCCAAGATCGACAAGTTCGAGGCGCTGATGCGTCCCCTCGGCCTTGTCGAAGTGGCCCGCACCGGGGTTCTGTCCTTCAGCCGGGGCGCCCAGCGCGCCTGATCCTTTCAACCCGCCAATGGCCGCAGCCCCGACCGGGCGCGGCTTTGTTCTACGTACTGGAGATCAAGTCATGCGCGTTTATTATGATCGCGACGCAGATATCAGCCGCATCCTGGAAAAGAAGGTCGCCATTGTCGGCTATGGCAGCCAGGGCCACGCTCATGCGCTGAACCTGCGCGATTCCGGCGTCAAGGACATCGCCGTCGCCCTGCGCGCCGGATCCGCCACCGCCAAAAAGGCTGAGGGCGAGGGGCTGAAGGTCATGACCGTGGCCGCCGCCGCCGCCTGGGCCGACGTCATCATGATCCTGGCGCCGGACGAGCATCAGCGCGAAATCTACAATAATGACATCGCGCCCCATATCCGCGACGGCGCGGCCCTGATGTTCGCTCATGGCCTGAACGTGCATTTCGGCCTGATCGAGCCGAAGAAGACCGTGGACGTTCTGATGGTCGCCCCCAAGGGCCCCGGCCACACGGTGCGTTCTGAATATCTGAAGGGCGGCGGCGTCCCCAGCCTGATCGCCATCCACCATGACGCCACTGGTCATGCGCTGGACATCGGTCTGGCCTATGCCTCGGCCAATGGCGGCGGTCGCGCGGGCGTGATCGAGACCAGCTTCCGCGAAGAGTGCGAAACCGACCTGTTCGGCGAGCAGGCCGTTCTGTGCGGCGGCGTGGTCGAACTGATCCGTGCGGGCTTCGAGACCCTGACCGAAGCGGGTTACGCGCCGGAAATGGCCTATTTCGAGTGCCTGCACGAAGTGAAGCTGATCGTCGACCTGATCTATGAAGGCGGCATCGCCAACATGAACTACTCCATCAGCAACACCGCTGAATATGGCGAATATGTCACCGGCCCCCGCATCATCACGCCTGAGACCAAGGCCGAGATGAAGCGCGTCCTGGCCGATATTCAGGAAGGGCGCTTTGTGCGCAATTTCATGCTGGAAAATCAGGCTGGCCAGCCGGAACTCAAGGCCCGCCGCGGTCTTCTGGCCCGTCACGAAATCGAAATCGTCGGCGCCAAGCTGCGCGAAATGATGCCCTGGATCTCCAAGGGCAAGCTGGTCGACAAGGCCCGCAACTAGTCTGAGCTGTCAAGGCGGACAGAGAGGGCGGCGGGAGCGATTCCGCCGCCTTTTTTTTGGAGGGGCGCTAGATAGCTGACTTCATATCCGTGCGCGAAAAGTCATGCCCCTTGAAAAGCAGCGCTTTGCGCTTGTCCGCCGCTAAAGCGTAGCTGAAGCAGTCTCCGAAGTTGAGTTGGGCGGGGTGGCCGGAGCCCTTGCCGAAGTCACGATAGGCTTCGCGGGCGATTTTGGCCTGAGCCGCGGTGACCGGTTCGATCACTATGCCGGCTGTTTCGAGCAACAGGTCGAATTGTCGGCTGGCGACGGGGTCTTTCTGGCTGTCGATGACAGCGGCCGTTTCCAGATAGGTCGCGGCCGAGATGGCTGGTGCAATGGCTGAGGCGATCGCCTCGGCGATCCGATCGGCCTCAGGCTCATCGCGCAGGATTGCGATCAGCGCGGACGTGTCGATGATCATTTCGGCAGGCCAAGATCGTCATACAGGAGCGCGCTGTGATCGATCATTGTGACGTCTGACGACAGGCGGTTTGCGCAGGTGCGGCCAATTTCGAGAAGCTGAGCCTTGAGCATTTGCCGGGCGCCGTCGGTGGCCGCTGCCGTTGTCGCAAGCTTCTCACGCAAGGCCGTCGTCACGGCATCGGTCAGAGACGTATCCAGTCTACGCGCCAGCTCAATCGCGAGGGCGTGGGCTTCCGGATTTTTGATGTTCATGCTCATTGTGGCATTCTACCAAAAAACAGGAATAAGTCTACCACTTGTCAGCAAGCGAAAATGCGGCGGTCGGTCAAGGCCGCGCGCATTTCCGATTTCGCGTCTAGCCTATTCCGCCGCGGGCGCGACCGCCTTCTTCTTCAGATAGACCGTCTGGACGTTGGTGTATTCCAGTAGCCCCTCCAGCGCGCCCTCTGAGCCGAGGCCCGACTGCTTCATGCCGCCGAACGCGCCCAGAGGCGACAGGTACTGGGTCTCATTCACCCACACCGTGCCGGACGCGATGCGAGACGCAATGTCGAGCGCCTTTTCCTCATCGGCTGACCAGACCGAGCCGCCCAGACCATAGGGGCTGGCATTGGTGCGGGCGATCACGTCGTCCAGATCGTCGAACTTGAGCAGGGGCAGGACCGGGCCGAACTGTTCTTCCTGCACGATGCGGCTGTCTTCGGGCGGGTTGTCCAGGATGGTGATCGGTACGAAATAGCCCGGGCCGGGAGGCGTGTCGCCGCCCACCAGGAACTTGTAGCCCTTCGCCTTGGCGTCGGCGATCAGGTCCAGCACGCGCTCATATTGCAGCTTGTTGTTGATGGGGCCCATCTGCACGCCCTGCTCGGCGCCGTCGCCCATCTTCACGCCCTTGGCATAGTCCAGGAGGGCGGCATTCAGCGGCTCATAGATATCCTTGTGGACATACAGGCGCTTGGTGGCGATGCAGATCTGTCCGGTGTTTCGGAAGGCCGCCCAGAAGAGCTGTTCGGCCACGGCGGCGACATCGACATCGGGCAGGACGATAGCGGCGTCATTGCCGCCCAGTTCCAGCGTCACGCGCTTCAGGCTGGCGGCGGCCGACGCCATGACCTTGCGGCCGGTCTGGGAGGAGCCGGTGAAGCTGATCTTGTCGATGCCGGGGTGGCTGGTCATCCAAGGCCCCAGTTCATCCCCGCCGGAGACGATATTGAGCACGCCGTCGGGCAAGACGCCGCGCAGCAGCTCGCCAATCTTCAGCGTGGTCAGGGGCGTGAAAGGCGACGGCTTGAGCACCACCGTGTTGCCCGCCAGAAGCGCAGGGGCGACCTTGAACATGGCTAGAATGATGGGGAAGTTCCAGGGCGCGATGGCGCCCACCACGCCGATGGGGACGTGGCGCGTCTCGCCCCGGCGCTCGGCGGTGTCCTCCGTCACCTTGACCGGGATGTCGAGCGTGGAGGTCGCCTGCGCCCAGTAGGCGCCGCCCAGCACATCGCCCATGGCGTCGGCATAGGGCTTGCCCTGTTCGGCGGTCAGGAGGCGCTTCAGGCCCTCCACATTGGCGCCGATCACGCCGGCAATGGCCAAAAGGGCCTCCTTGCGCTTGGCGATCGGGGTCGCGGACCAGATGGGGAAGGCGGCGCGGGCGGCAGCGACGGCTTCGTCCAGCTGCTCGCGCGAGCAGTCCGGAGCGCTCGCCACCACCTGCTCATTGGCGGGGTTGAGCACGGGGAAGGACGAGGCGCCCGCCACGCCCTTGCCGCCGATGGTCAGGGTGAAGTCGCTGTCGAACGAGATGCTCATCGTGTTTCCGCCTTGGCTGTTTTGGTGGGCGCGACGCCCAAGCGATTTTGGCGACATTTTCACCGCTTGCCGCTGGGTATGGCAAGCCTTCTCTGGCGACGGGGCCGCTCTGCGGTGTTTGCATCGCGCCACGTTCCCATCTCGCCGCGTCTGCGCCGATGTGCTTTGCTGCGCCTTCAAGAATAATCAAAGCCGCCGTCAAAGGCTGCAGGCTAGAGGAACGCCATGACCGCTCACCATATTCGTTACGAGGTCGATGCTGACGGAATCGCCACCATCACGATCGACCGCGCCGAAAAGCGCAACGCTATGACCTACGCCATGCTGGGCGCCTTCATTGAGACGGTGGCGAAGGCGGGTGCGGATGATGCGGTCAAGGTCGTGATCGTCACCGGCGCGGGCGGCAGCTTCTGCGCAGGAACAGACCTTGCTGATCTGGCCACTATTCCAGGCGAGACGCGGGGCGTTCGGGGCGGCGCGCATGAGGCGGGCAAGTGGTGGCCGCTGGTGGCCTGTCCCAAGCCCGTCATCGGGGCGATTGACGGATCAGCCGTGGGCATGGGGGCTGAGTTCACCAGTCAGTGCGATGTGCGCATTGTGACGGACCGGGCCCGCTTTGCCTGGAACTTCGCTCACCGGGGTTTGGTGCCGGATACAGGTGCGGGCAGCTGGCTGTTGCCCCGCATCATCGGTCCGCACCGCGCGTTGCGTCTTCTTTATAGCGGCGACTTCCTGAGCGCGCAGGAGGCCCACGCCATTGGCTACGCGGCCGAGATCGTGGCGCCTGAGGCTCTGGCTGACGCCGCGCTCGCCGAGGCGCGGCGCTACCTCAACTCCTCGCCCTTCTCGATCCGCAACATCAAGTCTCTGGTCTATCGCGGCATGGAGCGGGACCTGTCGGAGCACATGACCGCCCATGTCGAGGCCATGTCGACGGCGTTCAAGTCCGCTGACCACAAGGAGGGCGTGGCGGCCTTTCTGGAGCGGCGCCCGGCGAAGTTCGTCGGTTACTGATCCGCAGGGGGCAGGGCGGGCGTCGTCTCCTGAGACTTTCGGCCCGCCTTGGCCTCTCGCCGCACGATGTCTGCGCCCGCCGGGTCGACTACCCTGCCGTGGAGCACCCAGTTATGGGCATGGGCGACATGGTGCAGGTTGAAGGCGGACTGGACGGCGGTCCACATGCCTTGCGCCTCCAGCGACTGATTGACGCTCATCTTCGCAAAGCGAAGGCCGACTGAGGGGCGCTTGGCGATCTTCTGCGCCATTTGAAGCGTGAAGGCCTCCAGCTGGTCTCTCGGCACGACCTGATTGACCATGCCCAGTTCCTTGGCCTCAAGCGCGCCGATGGAGTCGCCCGTGAACAGCAACTCCTTGGCCTTGCGGTGGCCAAGCTCCCAGGCGTGGACGAAGAACTCGTGGCCATTGACGCCGAAGGCCACGACCGGATCGGAAAACTCCGCGTCTTCTGATGCGATCACCAGATCGCAGGGCCAGACCAGCATCAGTCCGCCCGCAATCACCTTGCCCTGAACCTGGGCGATGGTGGGCTTTGGCAGATTGCGCCAGCGCCAGCAAAAGCCGAGATAGATTTCCTCTTCCCGCGCCATGTAGCCCTCGGGTCCGGGCCGGGCGAAGCCGCCGCCGCCGGTGATCGGCGCGCCGTGCTCACCCACTTGCGACCCGAAATCGGACAGGTCATGGCCCGAGGAGAAGTGGGGCCCGTCCGCGGACAGGATGATGACCTTGACCGTGTCATCCTGCGCCGCCCGGTCGAACGCCTTGTTCAACTGGTAGAGCATCTTCATGTCCTGAGCGTTTCGCTTGTCTGGGCGGGCCAGCACGATGCGCGCCACAGGCTCGGCGGGACGCTCGTAGCGGATTTCCGTGAAATCAGCAGCTTGGCTCATCCTGGGGCGCCTTTTTCGTCTGGGGCCGCCAAGGTGGGGGCAATCGCGCCCCTGCGTAAAGCGCAATCTTGGAGGGGGCCCATCTGCCTCTGGCCTGGAAAGGCGATCCTTCTCATGATCAGGGGGTCAGAGGGCGGCGCACTCAGCATTGACGCCCGTTCCGGCGCTCTGTGCCGTCTGGCGCGTCTTTGTGCGCGAGAGGGTTTGCATCAGGCAACCATACCAGCCCAATCCCTTATAGGTTTCATATCCCGGCGTGAGGGCGTATCCGCAAGCCAGACCTTCGACGGCGTAGTTTCCAATCTGACCCGACGAGGCGTCGAACTTGACCGTCTCGGTCAGGACGCCTTCGCCGTCCGACGCCGCCAGAACCCGGCCGTCATGATCAAGGATCAGGACCCGCGTCGTCTGCTGTTCGGCAGGGCTGAGCCGAACCCCGTCCACCACGGCCTGAGCCTGCGGCGCCCAGTCAAAATGGACGCCGAGCACGCCGATTACCCGCCCATTGGCTTCGCCATTCGCGCGGATCGGCGCGGCGTAGGTGGCGGTCAGGGCTTGATCCAGTGCCGGCGCCCGTTCGATGTTGCAGGCGACAAACCCGTCGCCGGTTGTTTTCAGGGCGTCCTGAAACCAGCCCGTAGCGGCGACTGACAGGCCCGGTGCGGCGGGATAGCGATCCGGGCG
>CAIOJR010000200.1 GCA_903858685.1 uncultured Caulobacterales bacterium
CCACCGGCAGTTTCTCCACGGTTTCCGGCACGTCCGGCACCTTCCAGACCTGACGCTCTGCGAAGAAGACATAGCGCTGCGCGGCCGATTGCGAGCCGGTCATCAGTTCCATGAACAGACGGCGCTCTTCCTTCAGCCCTTCATCAAAGGGCAGGTTCACGGCGGCTTCGACGCAACGGATATTGTGCTCCGGCGCCATGAAGCCGCGGAACTTGCGGGCGTTGGCCTTGCGGAAATCGGCGAAGATCTCGGGATGGCCGCGGGCGGCCTCCACCTTGGTGTTGTTGTCGCGCACCCGCACCAGGGGACGCCCTTCGGCGACCACCTTGCGCGCGAAGGCGATGGCTGCGTCGCGCAGACCGCCCTCCGGCGCCAGTTCGTCGACCAGACCGCTTTCCAGCGCCTTCTTGGCCGGGACATGTTCGCCGGTGGTCATCATTTCCAGAGCGCGCTGCGGCCCGACAATGCGCGGCAGGCGCTGCGTGCCGCCTGCGCCGGGCAGAAGGCCCAGATTGACTTCCGGCAAACCGACCTTGGCGGAAGGAACGGCCACCCGGTAATGGGCGCACAGGGCGACCTCCAGACCGCCGCCAAGAGCAGTGCCATGAATGGCGGCGATGACAGGCTTGGGCGAGCCTTCCATCATGTCCTGCGCGTCAAACAGGCTGGCGCCTTTCGGGGCCTTGCCAAACTCGGTGATGTCCGCGCCCGCGATAAAGGTGCGGCCTGCGCAGATGATGACAATCGCCTTGACCGTCGGATCATCCACCGCCGCCTTGACGCCGTGATAGAGGCCGTCGCGCACAGGCGCCGACAGGGCGTTCACCGGCGGTGAGTTCAGGGTCAGGACGGCGATCTCGCCGCGCTCAAGGGTGGTGACTTCGTTGATCGCTTCCATCTGCGTCCTCCGCATATATAGCTTCGGCGACGGTCGCGCCGATCTCGGCCCTATGTTTAGGCGCTGATTTCGCATCGCGCTAGGCGCCCGTAAGGGCAATGTGACGCCCGTTCACCCAGACCCGCGGCCTTCAGGCGAGCAGGCGCCGCGCCTTGTGCACCGCTTCGTCCAAAGCCTGAAGAAAACGCGAGCGGTCGGCGGCCTGAAACGGCGCCGGTCCCTTCGTGGCCTCGCCGGTCGAACGCAGATGCTCGCCAATGGCGCGTGAGGCCAAAGCCATCCCGATGGTGTCGGCGGTGAAGGCTGAACCCTTGGGACCGATCACCAGGGCCAGCTTCTCCAGAGCCCGACTGGCCAGGGGAATGTCCGCTGTCACGACAATATCGCCCTTGCGGCACTCATCGGCGATCCAGTCATCAGCAATGTCTGGCCCTGCATCCACGATGACACGCTCCACCCCCGGCTCCCTCGGGATCATGATGAAGCTGTTGGACACGACATAGACATGCAGGCCGTAGCGGCGGGCGACCTTGTAGATCTCCTCCTTCACCGGGCAGGCGTCGGCGTCGATGAAGATGCGGGTTTGCGGCTTGGCGGCGGGCTCGGTCAAAAAGGCGGTCTCCGGTCCGGCTTGGCGGTGCGGGACCATAACAGCAGCGAGGACCTTCGTCCCCCCTCGTCGCCATCGCGGCCCCACCTGCCCCGGCGTCAAGTGTTTCCTTGCTGGACAAGGGAAATGAAACGCGGGAACAGTTGAGCCAAAGGCTGCTCAAATCAAGGCAGGCCTGTGATCAGAGGACGCGCCATGAAGACCCGCATCACCGAAATGCTCGGCATCGAACACCCCATCATGCAGGGCGGAATGCACTTTGTCGGCTTTGCAGAGATGGCGGCGGCTGTGTCCAACGCCGGCGGCGTCGGCATCATCACCGGCCTGACCCAGCGCACGCCGGACGACCTCGCCAGGGAAATCTCACATTGCCGCGACATGACGGACAAGCCGTTCGGCGTGAACCTGACCTTCCTGCCCTCCGTCACGCCTCCGGACTATCCCGGCTATGTGAAGGCGATCATCGAGGGCGGCGTGAAGATTGTGGAGACGGCGGGCAACAACCCGGTCAAATGGCTACCGGCTCTGAAGGAAAACGGGATCAAGGTGATCCACAAATGCACATCGGTGCGCCATGCGCTCAAGGCCGAAGCCATAGGCTGCGACGCGGTCAGCGTGGACGGCTTTGAATGCGGCGGCCACCCCGGTGAAGATGACGTGCCGAACTTCATCCTGCTGCCCCGTGCGGCGGAAGAGCTGAAAATCCCCTTCCTCGCCTCTGGCGGCATGGCCGACGGTCGCTCGCTCGTCGCCGCTCTGGCCATGGGCGCAGACGGGATGAACATGGGCACACGCTTCATCGCAACCAAGGAGGCGCCGGTGCATGAAAATGTGAAACAGGCGATCGTCAATGCGTCTGAACTGGATACACGACTGGTCATGCGCTCGCTGCGCAACACCGAACGGGTGCTGACCAATGCCGGCGTGGAGCGTCTGATCGAAAAGGAAAAGGCCCTGGGTTCGGCGCTGAAATTCGAAGACATCATCGCCGAGGTCGCGGGCGTCTATCCTCGGATCATGAAGGATGGCGATATGGACGCCGGCGCCTGGTCCTGCGGCATGGTTGCAGGCCTGATCCACGACATTCCGACCTGCAAGGACCTGATCGACGGCATCATGAGGGACGCCGAGCAGATCATCCGCGGCCGTCTGGTGGGCATGCTCGACGCCTGAAACCCCTTGAAGTCTGGCCCCGCCAGTCGGGGTCAGACCTTGATGTCCAACAGGGCCCTGGTCATCTGGTCGGCGACCTGAAGCGTCTTCAGATTGGCGCTGAAACTCGTCTTGGCCTCGGTCTGGCTGACAATATTCTGGACCGAACTGTCGCCCGTGGGATCCGTCGCCGTGGCCTGAGCCGCCGCGCCGAAACTCTGCGACGCGCGCAGCAGGCCCGCGCTTGCCACAGCAAAGGGCGATACAGCTGAAATCGCGCTCATCGAGAGCCTCCTGGCGGTCCACACAGGTCGAGATGCGCGCCCGGCGCTTAACAATCGCCCAACAAGAATGGTCAACGCCGATACAGTCGCTCTTGAGCGATACAGTAGCGCCACACCGCGTCTGCTAACCTTGTCTTAGTGTCGCGGTCCTAATCTTCTGACGAAATCGCCGGGAGATTCGCCATGAACTATGAACAGATCACCGCTCATCAGAGCGAAGGCGCACTGGAAGTCATTTCATTTCTGATCGCCGGACAAGAGTTCTGCGTCGACATCAGCCAGATCATCGAAATCCGCGGATGGACGCCCGCCACGCCCCTGGCCCAGGCGCCGGACTATGTGAAGGGCGTGATCAGCCTGCGCGGCGTGGTCATGTCGGTGGTCGATCTGTCCGCCCGCCTGGGCATGGGCCTCATGTCGCCCGACGAGCGCAATGTGATCATCGTGGCCCAGCAACCAACCGGGCCGGTTGGTCTGTTGGTCGAGGCGGTCTGCGACACCATGGTCATCAAGCGTGACGCCATCCAGGACGCACAAAACGCCAGCGGCGGCGTTGCGCCGCAATTTGTGGTGGGTTTTCTGCCCCTGGAAGATCGCATGGTGACCGTGCTCAGTCTGGACCATCTGATCCCCAAAAGCATGCCGACCGAAGCCGAGGCGGAACAGGCGATTGCCGCCGCCTGACGCCTGAGGGCGATCAAAGCGGGGCTCGCTGGATTGACTGTTTCAAAATCACGGCGGCGAGCGCGGAAGCTTTTCAGGAATAGGCAAAAAGTCGAAATAATTTGCCAGTGTCCTGAATCTGTGTTTTTACAGGGTGTCGAATATCGATTTGGTGTGGCCGTTTTCTGATTTACCCTCCTGAGGGAACGTCCGGACCTGACCTAGACCTCTCCGAAAATTTGATCGCAACGCCGTCCTTGGCGTGGCGGAAATCTATACCCCCGGAAAGGGAACTGGAAATGGCTACCGGAACTGTAAAGTGGTTTAACGGCCAAAAGGGCTTTGGCTTCATTCAACCTGACGACGGCGGCGCGGACGTGTTCGTGCACATCTCGGCGGTTGAGCGCGCGGGCCTCGGCTCGCTGCATGACGGCCAAAAGATCTCCTTCGAGCTGGAGCGCGATCAGCGCAGCGGCAAGATGTCGGCTGGTCAGCTGAAGTCGGCCTGATAACCACGCGGACTTGAGTTACCGGGTCCGCCCTCCCGGCGAGAGGGCCTTTCGGCGCATTATTGCGTCGGAAAGTTCTCTCAGCCGAAAGCGCCCCGATGACGACCAAGACCGCAAAAACCGTTCCATTGACCCCGCCGGCTGTTCGCTTTCGCGCCGCTATCGAGACTATGGAACGCGATGGCGTGGCGCGTGCAGACATGATGCTTCGGCTCACCCTGCACGACGCCGCCCACTTGCGCCGGGACCGCAATCTCGCCGTTGAAGACATCAGCTATTCATCAGGCGCCATGTTTTTCCTGGGCGTGCCAACCGTGACCGGCGGCGTAGACTCCAGCCGTCTGGACCGGGCCTGACTCCCGCCTCTTTTGAGCGGCGAGCGCACCTCATTTCAAAGCTGCAATTCTAAGTCCGACAACTCTCAGTCTATAGTCGCGTCATGGACGACGACTCATTTCGCCTTGATCATCCTGCGCGGCCGCCGCCGGATCGTGCGTCGGAAAGCCCGGCCTATCTCAGCGAACAGCTCATTACCTATATCGGCAACAAGCGCAGCCTCCTGCCCCTGATCGGTCAGGCGTTTGACCATGTGCGCACAGCTCTCGGTCGCGACCGGATCAGCATTGTCGATCTGTTCAGCGGCTCGGGCATTGTCTCACGCTATGCGAGAGCCTTTGCCAGCCACGTCACGGCCAACGATCTTGAGACCTATTCCTGCCTGACCAACCGCTGCTATCTGTCCAACCGCGCAGATGTGAACCTGGAGCTTGTCGCCCGGACGATTGAGCAGTTGCATCAAAGGGCCCTGAGCGAGCCCGTCCCCGGCTTTATCACCGAGCTTTACGCCCCCCGGAATGAGGCGCACATCCAGCCGGGCGAGCGGGTATTCTACACCCGGCGCAATGCGATCTATCTCGACACGGTGCGCCAGCTGATTGACGCGTCCGACCCCGCGCTGCAGCCCTATCTTCTGGCGCCGCTGCTCTGGCAGGCCTCTGTGCATGTCAACACGTCCGGCGTTTTCAAGGGCTTCTACAAGAATGGCGACGGCGTGGGCCAGTTCGGCGGCGCGGGGCGCAACGCCCTGTCACGCATTCTTCGCGACATCAGGCTGGCGCCGCCGATCCTGTCCAATATAGATTGCTGCTGCGACGTCGTTCGGGCCGACGCCAATCAACTGATGCATGAGCTGGACCCGGCGGACCTGATCTATCTCGATCCGCCCTATAACCAGCACCCCTATGGCTCCAACTATTTCATGCTGAACCTGTTGTGCGACAATCAGCGGCCGGAGGCGCTCAGCCCGGTGTCTGGAATACCAACGGACTGGAACCGCTCCGTCTATAACAGCCGGCCCCAGGCCCAGAGGGCGCTGTTCGACCTGGTCGCCGACTGCCGCGCGCGGTTTGTCCTGCTGTCCTACAATTCCGAGGGCTTTATCAGCCACCGCGATTTTCTCACCGGCCTGAGGTCCTGCGGCAAGGTCAGTGTCATGGACACAGCCTATAATGCGTTCAGAGGAAGTCGAAATCTGCAGAACCGCGATCTGCACGTCACCGAATATCTGTATCTGGTGGACAAATCCTGAGTCCGTGCGCCTGGTCGGTTGATTAGACGCCGCGTCAGCCTTAACCAGACGCCAAATACAAATCATCTCCAGGGAAACGCCCATGAAGACCGTCGCCGCTGTTGCGTTTGAAGCTGGCCAGCCGCTTATTCTGGAAACCCTCGACCTTGAAGGCCCCAAGGCGGGCGAGGTGCTGGTCGAGATCAAGGCCACCGGTGTTTGTCACACTGACGCCTTCACCCTGTCGGGCGGCGATCCGGAAGGCCTGTTCCCGTCGGTC
>CAIOJR010000201.1 GCA_903858685.1 uncultured Caulobacterales bacterium
CCAGACCTTCGATCTGGTGGAACATCGGCGTGTGGGTCTGGTCTGAATCGCAGCGATAGGTGCGCCCCGGCGAAATGATCCGGATCGGCGGCTTCTGGCTCACCATGGTGCGGACCTGAACGGGGCTGGTATGGGTGCGCAGCAGCTTGCGCTCCCCCGCCCCATCGGGCTGGAAGAAGAAGGTGTCGTGCATTTCCCGCGCAGGATGCTTGGGCGGGAAGTTCAGGGCGGTGAAATTGTGGAAGTCGTCCTCGATATCAGGCCCTTCTGCGACGGCGAAGCCCATATCGGCGAAGACAGCGATCATTTCGTCCATCACCTGCATGGTGGGATGGACCGAGCCACGACGGCGATAGGGCGCAGGCAGGCTCAGATCGAGCTTTTCGGACGCCAGGCGCGCTTCCAGAGCCGCCGCTTCGAGGGCGGACCTGCGGTCGGAGAGGGTGGACTGAACACGGTCGCGCAGGCCATTGATCAGCGGGCCCTGCTCGCGCCGCTCATCGGGGCTCATGGCCCCCAGGGACTTCAGAAGGGAGGAAATTGCACCCTGCTTGCCCAGTGCAGCGACGCGCACGGCTTCCAGGGCGGTCAGATCGGCGGCCCCAGCGACTTGCGCCGCCAGATCCGCTTCCAGAGCGACAAGATCGGTCATGGGTCGCAGCTCCAACCCCTCTCCTCTCGCGGAGAGGGAGCAACCCGCCACCATTGGGGACGGGAGGATGAGAGGGTCAGGTGAGCGACGCCAGCCCCGAAGGGCTGGCGATGCGACCGGCGATTAGGCCAGGGCCGCGCGCACCTTGTCGGCGATAGCCTTGAAGGCCACCGGGTCGGCGCCGGCGATGTCGGACAGAACCTTGCGATCCATCTCGATGCCCGCCTTGTCCAGGCCATGAATAAACTGTGAGTAGGTAAAGCCTTCGGTCCGGGCCGCTGCATTGATGCGCTGGATCCACAGCGAACGGAACGAACGCTTGCGGACCTTGCGGTCGCGATAGGAATACTGACCGGCCTTGTCCACCGCGGCCTTGGCCGTGCGGATGGTGTTCTTGCGGCGGCCATAGAAACCCTTGGCCTGTTCAAGAACCTTTTTGTGCTTGGCGTGGGACGTAACGCCCCGCTTGACGCGCGCCATATCAAATCACCTTCAATTGGAAATGTGGGAAAGGGAAGAAGTCAGTGGATCAGCCGTACGGCATCCATTCCTTGATCTTCTTCGCATCTGGATCAGCCATGACCTTGGTTCCGCGATTGGTGCGGATGTACTTGGCGTTATGGCTGATCAGACGGTGGCGCTTGCCAGCGACACCGGCCTTCACCTTGCCAGAGGCGGTGAGTTTGAAGCGCTTCTTGACGCCCGACTTTGTCTTCAACTTCGGCATTTCGCTTTGTGGCGCACCGCTAAGCGCACCACCCTTCTATCAACAGCAAATTGAACCGCCATGGCATGCCAATGGCCAGGCGGTTCGAGGGAACGTGGGGCAATAGAGCAAACCGTGGCGCGGAGCAAGAAAAACTCGCAACGCTCGATCGACGCCAACAAAAAACCGGCCGCCTTTCGGAGACCGGTCATTGATCCCAACTGGATGGGTCGATCCTCAGCGCGGGGCGAGGATCATGATCATCTGCTTGCCTTCCATCCGGGGCTCGTATTCCACCTTGGCGACAGGCTCGAAATCCGCGCGGACCTGATGGAGCAGCTTCATGCCCAGTTCCGGGTGAGCAAGTTCACGGCCACGGAAACGCAGGGTGACCTTCACCTTGTCGCCTTCTTCGAAGAAGCGGTGCATGGCCTTGGCCTTCACCTCGTAGTCATGGGTGTCGATATTCGGACGGAGCTTGATCTCCTTGATTTCGACGACCTTCTGGCGCTTGCGCGCTTCATTCTTCTTTTTTTGTTCCTGGAACTTGTACTTGCCGTAATCCAGAATCTTGCAAACCGGCGGATCCGAGTTGGGAGAAACCTCCACAAGATCGAGACCTGCTTCTTCAGCGGCCTCAAGTGCGGAATTGGTGGGCATGACACCCTGCTTCTCGCCGTTCTGATCAATCAGAAGGACACGGGGGACGCGGATTTCATCATTGATACGCGGACCGTCCTTGGTCGGCGGGGTTTGCATTGGGCGGCGAATAGGGTGTTCTCCCGAACTGTTGAAAAGATTGGACGGCTTAGCCCGGCGTATTATCCGAGTCCGACCCGTTAATTATGTGGAAATTCCGCACGCACTTCAAGCGGCGCGAAGGTTTCGCACCGCTTCTACAACCGTTTGAACCTCAAGGTCCGCAAGTCGTGTCTTCTGTAGCACAGCCACGCGCCGTCCGCGAGGCGCACATAAGGCCGGATCGGAGTCTTCTGAAAATAGCACGACAGTCGGCGCGCCGGACGCCGCCGCCAGATGGGTCGGACCGGTGTCATTGCCGATCACGGCGGCCGCGCGGGCGCTGAGTGCGGCGACCTGCGCAAAGTCGGTGCGCCCGGTCAGATCGATCACCGCCCCGGCCAAATGGACGATTTCCGCAGCGATCGCGGATTCTCCAGAACCGCCAATGACCCCGACCTGCACGCCCTGCCTCGCCAGTTGGTTGGCCAGCGCGGCATAGGAGGCCGCTGGCCACCGCTTGGCGGGTCTGTGAGGCGAAGCGCCCGGTATGATCAGGGCATAGGGCGCGGTCAGCCCGAAATGGGCGGGGCTGAGATGTGGCGCGGTGTCATTGAGGATGAAACTCAGATCGGGCGCAGGGGCCTCGCCGGGTTCCACCGGCGCATCCGGCCAGATGCCGGCAAAGGCCAGCTGATCGGCCTGCCTTTCCAGAGTATGCATGAAGTTGCGGCGCGGATTGGCGTGGGGCAGCGTGGCGCCCCAGCCTATGCCGGACCAGTCCACGCCTCGTGGCCAGAACGCCAGCGCATAGGCGCTCGACCGGCCCGAGGTTTGCAGGTCATAGACCCGGTCAAATCCGCCCCGGCGCAAGCGAAGCAGCATGGAGAGCAGATCTCGCCGCCGCCGTGGCCGCCCATCCGTCTCCACCGCGTCAAACAGGCCGCTGGCGGTCGCCAGCCCGGCGAAAGGCGCCGTGGTGAGCAGGGTGATGTGCGCGGCGGGATGCGCCTTGCGAATATGGCTCATGGCCGCAAAGGCCTGCACCATGTCGCCCAGAGCCGCCAGCTTGATCACCAGGATCTTCACCGGTCCTGCTCCGCCAGCACGCGCGCATAGACATCCAGCGTGGCGCGACACATGCCGTCCAGAGAGTAGAGGTCACGCGCGCGGGCCATGCCGACGCGCCCCATGTCGGCCCGCATCTGGGGCGTGGTGAGCGCGGCTTCGGTCATGGCCACGGCCCATGCCGCCACTGATCCCGGGGCGACGAGCCAGCCTGTCTCGCCGGGCGCGACTGTCTCCGTCGCCGCGCCATGATTGGCGGCCAGCACCGGGCGGCCCATGATCTGCGGCTCCACCGCCGTGCGGCCGAATGCTTCAGGATCGAGCGAGGGCGCCAGTGCAAAGTCCGCCGCCAGATAGGCCGCGGGCATGTCGGCGCAGTGGCCGACGATCCGCACCGCATCGCCTAGTCCGGACAGATCGATCCGCGCCCGCAGCGATGCTGCATAGTCGGCGCGACCCTGATCATCGCCCGCGAAAATGGCCGTCATCGGCGGCGCTCCGCCCATGGCCGCAGCACCCAGCGCGTCCACGATTAGCGCCTGACCCTTCCAGCGGGTCAGGCGACCGGCCAGCAGAAAGGTGGTGCGGGTCTCGTCGGGCGTCAGGCCCCACTGGGCGCGCAAAGCCTCTACACGCTCCTCCGTGACCAGATCGGGATCAAAGCGCGACAGGTCGACGCCGCGCGCAATGGCGACCACCTGATCCGGATCGACCTTGTGCGTCGACAGGATGTGGCGACGGGTGAAGTTGGAATTGGCGATGGTCAGATCGCCGCGCACCATGACGCCATTATACCAGCGCTTCAGCGCCGAACGGGCGTTATAGACCCCGTGATAGGTGGACACGACGGGGGTGTGGGTCTGACGCGCCGCCCACAGAGCCGCAAAGGCGGGCGCGCGAGAGCGGATATGCACCAGCGTGACCTTTTCACGCTCGATCAAGCGTTTCAGCGCCAACGCGTTGCGCTGCATCACCCATGGGTTTTTACTGTCCATGGGCAGGGTCGCCAACTCCCCGCCCCGCCGCGCCAGTTCCTGCGCCTGCCGACCGCCGCGAGACGCGACCAGAGCGCGACCGCCTGCTCTGACTACAGCCTGAGCGATATCAAGGGTCGTCTGTTCGACCCCGCCCGTGTCCAGGGCGGGGGTGATTTGCAGTAGGGTGAAATCGGGCGGCAATTGGGTCACAGCGCTCAACTGGCTGTTTCGAGGCCAAACGTCCAGAGGCCGGGCTGCAATTTCAGCCTAGAGCGGCAGCCAGTTGCGATGGCGGGTATAGGCCAGATAACCGACATTGGCGCCTGCGCCGAGACCGACGCCGGCGCGAATCGGCGCCAGGGTGATTTCGTCGGCGCGCTGATAGTTCACGCCCAGCCCGCCGATGAAATAGGCCGACCCCTCCACGCCGGGGAAGCGCTGGTAGATCGCGTCCTGATATTGGAGATTGTAGCACAGGGTGAAGACCCGGCTGGCGTTGGCGCGCAGATCAAACCCGATGGACGGCCCCTGCCAGAAGACGGTCAAGGCGGACTTGTTCTTCATGTAGATCAATCCCTTGCCGTAGCGCAGGCCGACCGTGATCGCGGCGGCGGCCTCGGTGCCGGCGATGTAGGCTGTGGGGCGTCCATTCTGAGCGAAGATGCGCTCGATGGCCGCGCCCGCCGCCTCAGCCGTGACGCCCAGAAAGTCCGACGCGGCATGGACAATCTCGTCGCGATCATAGCTTTCGGCCTTGCCCGTCGAATAGGTTGGGCCGCCGGGACGCGGCATCTGTCCGGATCCGGCGTCCGTCGTCTGCGCCAGAGCGCCAGTCGCGCTCACGCCCACCAGACCGATTGCGGTCGTTATGAGGGTGCGTCTGTCCAAGGTGGTCTCCCGAATCTGCGGCCGCACATGGCCGGTCGACGACAGTCTTGCCCGTGCAATGCGGCGAAATAGCGATGCTGGAAAACCCATGACTCAGGTCGATTAACGCCTGCTTAACCCTGCCGTTTCGCCTGCACTGCTTGGCGTCTGACGTGGCGGGTGATAAGCGCAGCGCCATGACCGACACCTCGCATATCCGCAACTTCTCCGTCGTCGCCCATATCGACCACGGCAAGTCCACCCTCTCCGACCGCCTGATCCAGGAAACCGGCGCCCTCACGGCGCGGGAGATGAAGGAGCAGGTGCTGGATTCCATGGATATAGAGCGCGAGCGCGGCATCACCATCAAGGCCCAGACCGTGCGCCTGCACTACCGGGCCAATGACGGCGAGGATTATATCCTCAACCTGATCGACACGCCCGGCCATGTCGACTTCGCCTATGAGGTCAGCCGCAGTCTGGCGGCGTGCGAGGGCTCGCTTCTGGTCGTGGACGCCAGTCAGGGCGTGGAGGCCCAGACGCTGGCCAATGTCTATCAGGCGCTCGACAATAATCACGCGATCGTGCCGGTCCGGAACAAGGTCGCTCTGCCCGCCGCCGATGTGGACCGGGTCAAGGCCCAGATCGAGGATGTAATCGGACTGGACGCCTCCGACGCCGTGCTCTGCTCGGCCAAGACCGGCCTTGGCATTCGCGACGTGCTGGAGGCCATCGTCACCCGCCTGCCCCCGCCCAAGGGCGACGAGGCCGCCCCCTTGAAGGCGCTGGTGGTGGACGCCTGGTACGACGCCTATCTGGGCGTGGTGGTGCTGGTGCGCATCATCGATGGACGCATGAAGGTCGGCCAGCGCATCCGCATGATGCAGACCGGCGCGCTCTATGGCGTGGACCGTCTGGGCGTGTTCCGTCCCAAGGCGACGGAAGTCGACAGTCTGGGACCCGGCGAGATCGGCTTCCTGACCGGCTCCATCAAGGAGGTGGCCGACGCCGCCGTGGGCGCGACCGTCACCGACGAAAAGCGCCCCACAGCTCACGAACTGGACGGGTTCAAGGTCGCCCAGCCTGTCGTGTTCTGTGGCCTGTTCCCCGTGGACGCCGCCGACTTTGAAGACCTGCGCGCCGCTGTGGGCAAGCTGCGCCTGAACGACGCCAGCTTCACCTATGAGATGGAGACCTCGGCCGCTCTGGGCTTTGGCTTCCGCTGCGGTTTCCTGGGCCTCCTGCACCTTGAAATCATCCAGGAACGCCTGAGCCGCGAGTTCAATCTCGATCTGATCGCGACCGCCCCCAGCGTGATCTACAAGATCACCATGACCAATGGCGACGTGATGGAGCTGCACAATCCCGCGGACATGCCCGACCCGGTGCGCATCGACTCCATCGCAGAGCCCTGGATCAAGGCCACTATCTTCACGCCGGATGAATATCTGGGCGCAGTGATCAAGCTGTGTCAGGACCGGCGCGGCGCGCAGCGGGAGCTGTCCTATGTCTCCAACCGCGCCATGGTGGTCTATGACCTGCCGCTGAACGAGGTCGTGTTCGACTTCTATGACCGGCTGAAGTCGATCTCCAAGGGCTACGCCTCGTTCGACTACCAGATCGAGGAATACCGCACCGGCGATCTGGTCAAGATGTCGATCCTGGTCAATGCCGAGCCGGTGGACGC
>CAIOJR010000202.1 GCA_903858685.1 uncultured Caulobacterales bacterium
AGACCAGCCCTGGCGCATCATGTCCATCGGACTCCGGGACTGGGCCCACCGGTATTAATCAACGCAGGTTGGTATTAGGCCGTCAGTTCGCGCCCGATGTCGCACACCGCCGTCACCAGCAGGTCGAAATCAGCCTCGGTCGAGCGGTGATTGGTATTGGCGACCCGGATGGCGAAGCGGCCCTCAAGCACGGTCTGCGACGGCACGGCTATTCCCCTGATCTGGAGTTGGGCCAGTATCTTCTGGTTCAACAGGTTCACGGCCTCATCCGTCAGGCCGTCCGGCCGGAAACGGAAGTTCACCACATTAAGCGACACATGGGCCAAAAGCTCCAGCTCTGGCGTCGCCTCGACCAGACGCCCCAGATAGCGGGCCTGATCAATATTGCTCTGGATCGCAGCGCCAATCGCGTCCACGCCCTGTTCCATCAGGGCCATCCAGACCTTCAACGCCTTGAACCCGCGCGACAATTGCAGGTCCCGGTCGGAGAAATAGGTGGTTTCGACCGCGATGCCCTCATTGGCTGATCGCAGATAGGCGGGGCCGCCGGGGGTCTGGGACTGCCAGGTCGCCGTCTGGGCCGCGCCGTCACGGGTCAGGATCACGCCGCACTCATAGGGCAGATAACCCCATTTGTGCAGGTCGAAGGCGAGCGAGTCCGCCAGTTCCTGCCCCTTGACCAGATGGCTGTCACGCGGGGCCAGAGCCGCCAGAGCGCCAAAGGCCCCGTCTATATGCAGCCAAAGACCGTGCGCATCTGCCAGATCCCTGAGCGCCGCCAGATCGTCAATGGCGCCCGTGCCGACCGTGCCGCAATTGCCCACTATGGCGAAGGGACGAAGACCTGCGGCCTTGTCCGCCTCGATCGCAGCGCGACAGGCACGGACGTCTATGCGGTAATCGGCATCGACCGGTATGGCGCGAAAGGCGCGTCGGCCCATGCCCATGGTCTCGCAGGCCTTGTAGATCCAGCTATGGGTCTCGGTGGAGCCATAGACGGTCAGGGGCGGGCCGCCCTGTGCGCCCAGTTCGCGCACGTCGTAACCGGCCTTGGCGACCCGCGCCGCCATCAGTCCGTTCAGATTCGCCGCCGTGCCGCCGCTGACGAGAACCCCGCTCGAGCCCGCCGGAAGGCCGATCAGCTCTGTCAGCCAGTTCAGCACTTGCCGTTCGATCAGCGAGGCGGACTGGTCATAACCGGCCAGATGCGGGTTCATGCCAGACGCCAGCATGTCCGCCAGCATGGCCGTGATTGACCCTGTTCCCATGACCCAGCCCCAGAAACGCGGATGAATATTGCCGGTGGGATAGGGCAATATGTTGCGCTTGAAGCTGTCATAGACGTCGGCCAGCGGGGCGCCGGCGCGCGGGATTGGCGCGGCCAGTTCGGCCTTGACGTCAGCCGGCACCGATTGCCAGACGGGGCGTTCGCGCACCGTTTCCAGATAGGTGACCATTTCTTCGGCCATGGTGCGGGCGAGCGCGCGGGCAGCGTTCCAGTCTGTGGGGTCTAGGCTCATCGAGGCGAAGTCCTGAAGCGGTCTGAGCCGCCTGATCTAACAGTTTTTCACATCTATGCAGCCCGGTACTTGCGGCTCTGCCCCAGATATCGCGTCTGGGCCGCCCCCTAGAACAGCCCCAGCGCCTTGAAGCTGGCCACGCCGTCGCGCCCGACGACAAGATGGTCGTGGACCGAGACGCGGAGCGGGCGTCCCGCCTCGGAGACTTCGCGGGTCATGGCGATGTCGGCCTGGGAGGGGGTGGGGTCGCCGCTGGGATGGTTATGGACGAGGATCAGAGCCGAGGCGGACAGTTCCAGCGCCCGTCGCATGATCTCTCGCGGATAGACCGGCGCGTGGTCGATCGTGCCCTGGCCCAGCATCTCGTCGGCGATCAACTGGTTCTTGCGATCCAGAAAGATCACCCGAAACTGCTCGCGCCGCTCATGGGCGAGCGACACGCGAACATAGGACAATAGCGCCGACCAGGATGAGATGACGGTGCGGCGCGTGATGGCGTCGCGGGCGACCCGCACGGCCACCTCCTGCGCGGTCTTCAGGTCAAAGGCTGTCGCCTCGCCAATGCCGGGGCAGGCCAGCAGTTCCCGCTCCGGCGCGCCAAGAACAGCGGCCAGAGAGCCGAAGCGCGCCAGAAGCGCCTTGGCGCGCGGCTTCACATCGCCCCGTGCGATGGTGCGGAAAAGATAAAGCTCCAGAAGCTCATAGTCCGGCAGGGCGGCGAACCCGGCGCTGCGCGCGCGGGCGCGCAACCGGTCACGATGGCCCTCCACATAGCGGGGGCCGTCATAGGCCCCGTCATCGAGGGCCTGGTCTTCTACGGAAAAATCCGACTCGTCCATGCGCATCGAAGATTGCATTCGAAGCCATGGATAATCAATGACTAGCTGTGAAACGTTGAGGTCCTAGACCTCAATCGGCGGCTGGAACTGTCCGGCAGGAGAGGCGGTGAAAATCTCCACGCCCGTCTCTGTGACGCCGATGGAGTGTTCGCACTGGGCCGACAGGGACTTGTCACGCGTGACCGCCGTCCAGCCATCCGACAGCACCTTCACATCCTTGCGGCCCAGATTGACCATGGGCTCGATGGTGAAGAACATGCCGGGCTTCAGGATTTCGCCCGTACCGCGACGGCCAAAATGCAGGACATTGGGCGCGTCATGGAACACCTGGCCGACGCCATGGCCGCAGAAGTCCTGCACGACCGAGCAGCGCTGCGCTTCCACATGGGTCTGGATGATGTGGCCGATATCGCCCAGGCGCACGCCCGGCTTCACCGCCGCCAGAGCCAAGTCCAGCGACTGATAGGTCACATCGACCAGACGCTTGGCGCGGGGCGAGACCTTGCCCACCCCGTACATGCGGCTGGTGTCGCCGTGCCAGCCGTCCACGATGACGGTTACGTCTATATTGACGATATCGCCTTCGCGCAGCGCTCGCGGTCCGGGAATGCCGTGGCAGACGACGTGATTGATCGAGGTGCAGACCGTGTGGCGATAGCCGCGATAGAAGAGGCAGGCGGGCAGGGCGCCGTGATCCAGCACAAAGGCGCGCGCCAGATCGTCCAGCTCGCCGGTCGTCACGCCCGGCTGCACGTGGGGAATCAGCATGTCCAGACACTGCGCCGCCAGAAGCCCGGCTTTGCGCATGCCCGCAAAGTCCTCCGGCCCGTGCACCCTGATGGCGCCGTCGCGGATCGGTGCGGTGATGGTGTCGTTCATGGGGTGAGGCTCTGGCCAACAGGTTTCGCGTCCCAGGATAGGGATTTTTCACGCCAAGCGAAAGGGGCGTGGGGAA
>CAIOJR010000203.1 GCA_903858685.1 uncultured Caulobacterales bacterium
CTTCAAATGGCGCGGCTGGACCATTGACGCAAGCACTCGAAAGAAACCCGGCTGCGAGCGGGGGGGTGCTCGCAGCCGGGCTGAGGAGTGTTGTTCACGCCGACACCGGGAGGGGATTGGGTCCGGGACGGTGATCGGACGGCGCCGTCTTAGGCGCTGCACCGAAGCGTGATCAAATTGCCACGTTCGACTGTCGTCGTCAAGAAAAATCGTGTCGCCTATTGCCTGTTGTTGTTTTGTCACAATCGGTCTTTTTCCAGTTCAGCCTGGACGTCCGTTTCTGCCCGTCGGAACGGGCAGCGTAAAGAGGCGAGGATCGAGGGACAGCTCCTGCGTCATCTGGCCCAAAGCGACCTGGGTGCGCTGGCCCTGAGCATCGACGACTGTCCAGCCCGACAAGGCCAGAGGACCGTCTGCAAAATCCAGAATGAGCGAGCCTTCCCGCGGCTTGCGCACATTCTGGGCGGTGATGGAAAACCCGCGTCCAGTATCGACCACCGCAGATATGCCGACCCCCTTATCCAGACGAACATCTTTCGACAGCAGAAGACCCAGCGGCGTCAGGCCCAGCGCATATTGGTCAAAGGTCTTCAGACGACGGTCATAGACCATCACATTGGCGCCGTCTGACACCACGAGAAGCTGGGCTGGCGGATCATATTGGAACCGGGCCTTGCCCGGACGTCGCATCCATAATGTGCCCGAGGACAGGTTTCCCTGCGGGTCGCTTTGCGTGAACAGACAGCGCACAGACTTCAGTCCGGACAGATATTGGTTAGCTTGATCCAACCGGGCCTTCTGATCCTCAGTCAGCGCAATGCTGTTCGACCGGGCGAGGGCGGACGGCGCCGCCATCAGTGCTGCGAGGCCCGCAAGCAGGGTGCGGCGTTGCATGGATCCATCCTTGATTGACCAAACCGGGCTGAGGGTAAATCAGAGCCCTGCGTCAAATTGGTGGCGGCGGCCCGACCAGAATATCTCGCTTGCCGGCATGATTGGCGGCGCCCACCACGCCTTCTCGCTCCATCTTCTCCATCAGTGACGCGGCCCGGTTATAGCCAATCTGAAGCCTGCGTTGGATATAGGATGTTGACGCCTTTCGGTCGCGGGTCACGACGGCGACGGCCTGATCATATAGATCATCGCCAGACGAGCCGCCGCCCGCATCGCCAGTGTCGCCGCCTTCGTCATCTGCGCCCGCGGTGACATCATCCACATATTTCGGCTCACCCTGCTGACGCAGGAAGTTGGCGACCGCCTCGACTTCGGCGTCCGACACGAACGGACCATGCAAACGGGTGACGCGACCGCCCCCGGCCATATAGAGCATATCCCCCTGACCGAGCAGCTGTTCCGCCCCCTGTTCGCCCAGTATGGTGCGAGCATCAATCTTGGAAGTGACCTGAAAGCTGATCCTGGTCGGGAAATTGGCCTTGATCGTGCCCGTGATCACGTCCACCGACGGCCGCTGTGTCGCCATGATCAAATGGATGCCGGCGGCGCGCGCCATCTGAGCAAGTCTCTGTACCGCGCCTTCGATTTCCTTTCCCGCCACCATCATCAGGTCGGCCACCTCGTCAATGACCACTACCAGATAGGGCATGGGTTCGGGGCGGACCGTCTCCGTCTCATAGACCGGGCGGCCGGCTTCATCAAAACCGGTCTGCACCGTCCGCTCGAAATGCTCGTTGCGCGCCAGCGCTTCATGGGCCTTTTCATTGAAACCGCCAATGTTGCGCACGCCGATCTTGGACATGCGGCGGTAGCGGTCCTCCATCTCTCGAACAGTCCATTTCAATGCGACAATGGCCTTCTTGGGATCCGTCACCACCGGCGCCAGCAGATGCGGAATCCCGTCATAAACCGACAGTTCCAGCATTTTGGGGTCGATCATGATGAAGCGGCACTGATCCGGCGGCAGGCGATAAAGCACCGACAGGATCATCGCATTGACGCCCACAGACTTGCCCGATCCGGTCGTTCCCGCGATGAGAAGATGCGGCATGCGGGCGAGATCGGCCACATAGGGCTCGCCGCCGATCGTCTCGCCCAGGGCCATGGGCAGGGCGGCTGTGGACTTTTCATAGTCGGACGAGGCCAGGAGATCGCGCAGATAGACTGTATCGCGACGGGGATTGGGCAGTTCGATCCCGATCGCATTGCGTCCCTGAACCACCGAAACGCGACAGGCCCTGGCGCTCATCGAGCGGGCGATGTCGTCAGACAGGGCCACGACACGACTATGTTTTACGCCCGGCGCAGGCACCAGCTCATAAAGGGTCACCACAGGGCCTGGCCGGATCTGATCGATCTGACCGCGAACGCCGAACTCCGAAAGCACCGTTTCCAGAAGCCGTGCATTCTGGCGCAGGGCCTGCTCATCGATTGAGCTCATGCGGGCCTTGGGCTTGGCCAGCATGGCCAGTTCAGGCAACTGGAAGCCGCCTTCATGGGTAAAGGGAAAGGCCGCCTGGCTTTCTCTCTGTTCCCGCGCCGACATTTTCAATGTCTTGGGCGCGGCGACAGCCGGTGGGCGGGGCGTCGTCGGCGCCACGGCGAAGGGCGGCGCGTCGTCACCTTCATCATCCACCCCGGTCTCGCCGGCGTAAGAATCGTCAGCCGCGCGGCGGGAAATACCCGTGAGCGTCTCGGACTCGATCTCGGCGTCACCGGGGACTTCAGGGACAGGCGCAGCAGCGCGGCGCGCGGCGCGCACAGGCTTGGCTGTGGATTCGGCCAGCGGTTCAGTCCGCAGATCGTCGTCCTCCATCCGCCTCTGACGATGAGCGTCGAGCGCAGAGCGAGCGGCTCGAGCACCATGGGCGCTGACCCATTGGGCCCCCGCAGCGACGTCCTTGAGACCCAGGCCCGCCGCACGGCCCAGAATCGCAAACGCCGCCATGATGAACAGCAGGCCCGCAATAATGCGCCCCGGCGCAAAGCCGATTGCACTGCAGCCGCGACCAATCAGCCCCAGTACGGCTTCGCCCCAGAAGCCGCCCAGCCCCGACGCCAGCGGCCATAAGGACGGCGGCGGCAGGACCGCCAAGCCCACCGACAGGAGGATGACGCCCAATAGACCCTGCCAGATGCGAAGCCGCACCATGGGTCCGTCCTGCGCCAGGTCACGGGCGCCCGCCTTGGCCAATCCGCCAAGGATGAAAACGCCAGCAAGCGTCCA